>JAFZJT010000206.1 GCA_017553815.1 Clostridia bacterium | reverse complement strand
GGCCTTCTGGGACCAGCTGCCGGTAACGATGTAGTCGGCAACGCCGTTCTTCATAAGGTTCATGGGGAGCATAGCGAACTGGAGGGTCGCGCCGCCCTGGATGAACATGACCTTGTAGTTGTCGGGAATGTTCATCAGATCGCGAAGATCCTGCTCGGCCTCGTCGATTATCTGCTGAAACACCTTGGAGCGGTGGCTCATTTCCATAACGCACATGCCGGAGCCTTCATAGTTGAGAAGGTTGTCGCGGACGCTTTCAAGCACCTCTTCGGGAAGGATGGAGGGGCCTGCGGAGAAGTTGTAAACACGACCGTATTTCATTGCAAATACTCCTTTGAATCTGGTTTGTATTTTCTTTTGGAAGCAAGCTTCCACAATTGGATTATAACGCTAAAATCGGTTTCGTTCAACCTTAAAAACTGTTTTTTGCATATATATTTTTCGAAATCTTAAAACGCTTTCGGTATAAGTCACAATATTAGATGCTTTACTCGATTTAACAGCAAGACCGAGCAGCATATTCTGTTTTCTTTACAAAAATACCGATAGGGTGTTTTCCTTTTATAAATAATCGGTGTATAAGGGCGAAAGGGGGTAAAAGGATTGGAAGACACAAGGATACTCAAGCTTCTTGATTCCCGCGATGAGGCCGCATTGAAGCTAATCGCCGAGAAATGCGGAGGAATGCGTGAACGATGCCTGCATTCGGGAGTGGAATCCCTCCATCGAATCAAATAAAAATACCCGCTTATTGCGGGCATTTTCATTTGGCGGAGAGAAAGGGATTCGAACCCTTGATACGGTTCCCCGTATACACGATTTCCAGTCGTGCGCCTTAGACCAAACTCAGCCATCTCTCCACGCGCTCAGCGCACTTAAAGATAATACTACATTCGAGAGAAAAAATCAAGCCCTTTTTTCATCAAACACGATATATTGTTATTGGGCGTCCGAATGTTGAAACGCAGCGCGCCGTATGGTATAATCATAATATGAAAACTTTGAACAAAAAAACCAATATTTTGACTGCTCCCGAAACGGATAGCGCCCTTTTGATAGACGCTCAGGAGCAGAGTGTTTCACCCGATCTTTCGCAAGCCGAATCGGAAATGCCCGAATTTAAGAGCAGAAAGCCTTTTTTTGCTCGGCTCTTCACCTATTTGGCAATTCCTTTTTTTGCCGCCGTTTTTGCCGCAATAGTTTATTTCCTCGGCGGAAAAACTTTGCTCGAGCTTATTCCGCCCGCCATATCCGTGCTGTTTTTTGCGGCTGTTACGCTTCGGCTGATCCCAGCCGTGATCCTAAGAAAGGATGCTTCGAGCTTGCCCGAGGTCGGCGAGCGCAGTCAAAAGCGGTTGCATCCGCGCGTTCGCATCATTTTCTTCTCGCTGTTTGCGCAGCTTTTGATACTG
Organism: Clostridia bacterium; assembly: GCA_017553815.1. Next base: position 2,339 of record JAFZJT010000206.1, on the reverse strand, counting down.
CTCGCGGTATACGCCGCTCACAGCATCATAAACGGCTTCGATTCGCTTCTGCCGGAGGGTATCGTTAAGCTCTTTGCCCTGCCGCGCGGCCTTGCTTTCGGCGAGAACACGCGGAGCGTAGCTTCTTCTTTGGGGCTTCTTTCCTTCGTTCTTCCTCAGCATTTGGAGAGGATGGCAAACGATGCTTCCGTCTGCATTCCGCTTTTTGCGGCCAATGCTCTTGCCGTCGCCGCTTCTGCCGTTTTTCTCTATGAGCTCGTAATTTGCGACCGCAGCAAGCGCAGAGCAAAGTTCTCGGTGCTGATCATGCATATTCTGCCGAGCGTTCTTTTGCTTCTGCAGCCTTTCAGCGGAACCGCGTTCTCCTTTGCGTTCTCCCTGCTCTCGCTTCTTCTTGCGAGGAGAGGGAGGCTGCTTTTCGCCGGTATTACAGCGTTCGCGGCTTCTCTTTTCAATATTTTCGCAGTACTATTAGTCGTTCCGATCGTAATTGAATGGCGCATGCATTATGCAAAAACATCTTCGGATGTAAAGACCGTGAAATCGGTTTTCGGAGTTATCATAGCTCTTCTGCCCGCCGCTATTGGCGCGATACTGAAGTCTGTAGGCTTGAACGGCCTTTCGGCGCTTGAAGCAAACGGAGCTTTCCACCTGAACCCGATAGGCGCTCTTCTTTCCGCGTGGAACGGCGGCGCCGTGCCGCGCGCGATGATAATCGTTTCGCTTGTTGCGCTTCTGCTGATCGCGCTGATCATATTCTTCGGAGCAAGGTTCGCCCGCTCGAGCAATACCGCGTTTGCGCTTGTTTTCACCATTGTGCCAGGCATTCTGGCGCTTACCGCCGATTCGGTGCTCTATTCCGTTTTTGCGCTGCCTATACTCGCATCGCTTATCGGCGAAAAATGCTCGTTTAAAGCTGCGCGCTCGATGACGGCTATCGCCTCGCTTGCTGTGCTGATGCTTTTCATCGTTTTTCTGTACATCAAGCGCACCGCGTAGTACCGCTGGAAACTTAAATCTTGTTTGATGGAGCTTATGATATGAAGTGGAAGGAATTGACGATAACGACCTCGGAAGAGGGAATTGAGATAGTGCTTGCCCGGCTCGATATGCTCGGCATACAGCAGGTGAATATAGTTCAGGGGCATGACGAGGTGGATGCGCTTCTTCATTCCGCCGAGAAATACTGGGATTATGCCGAAGAGGCTGTGCTCGATGCGCAGCCCGCGGTTCAAGCGTATTTTTCAGATCTTCCAGAAACCGGCGAAACCGAGCGCAGGATAAGGGTGTCAATTTCTGAACTTTCCGCGATGCGCGAGGAGCTTGGCATTGATCTCGGATCGCTCGATATCAGCGTTCGCACGGTGGACGAAGAGGACTGGGCAAACAACTGGAAGGCGTTTTTTAAGCCGATAAACGTCGGCGAGCGCCTGCTCGTCTGTCCGTCATGGGAAGAGGTGCCCCAAGGCAACACACGCGCCGTTTTGAAGATAGACCCCGGCATGGCGTTTGGAACGGGAACCCACCACACGACGCGCATGTGCCTTGAAATGCTTGAAAAGAGCATAAATAAGGGCGACCTCGTTGCCGACCTCGGCTGCGGAAGCGGGATCCTCTCGATCGCCGCCTGCCTGCTTGGAGCAAGGGAAGCACACGGTATCGATATCGACCCCGTTGCTTCGCGAGTCGCGGTTGAAAACGCGGAACTCAATGGCGTTTCCGGCGAGAATTTCATCGTTATGAACGGCGATATCCTCTCCGATAAGGAGTTTAGGATGAGTGTCACGAACGGCGAATACGATATCGTACTCGCAAACATCGTTGCAAACGTGATAATCGCCTTCGCTCCTCTGTTCACTTCGATGATGAAAGAGGGCGGACTTCTTATCGCCTCCGGCATAATCGAGGACAGGCTCGACGAAGTTATAAAAGAGCTTGAGGACTGCGGGCTTGAGATACTCAAGGTCAAAGAGGGCGAGGATTGGCGCGCCGTGCTTGCGGTCAAGCCCGAAAACTTCTAAAAATGAATGTGAATACCTGCGGCCTTTAAAAGACCAACACCAATGAGAAGATTCTTTACCGATAAAATCTTAAAAGAGGGGGAGAGCGTGCTCCTTAACGGGGACGAGGCAAGGCATATTGCCTCCGTTCTTCGTATGAGTGCCGGCGACGAGCTGATACTCATAAACGGCTCCGGCGATGAGCATACCGCGCGCATTGACGGCGTTTCAAAGGATGAGGTCGCGCTCACCGTCATCGGCGTTTCCATCTGCGCCGCTGAACCGAAGCACCGCGTTACGCTTTTTCAAGGGCTCCCCAAATCCGATAAGCTTGAGCTT
>JAFZJT010000205.1 GCA_017553815.1 Clostridia bacterium | reverse complement strand
TGGGTGAATGAGGACGGCACCGAGCTCGAAGTTGATGAGGAAGTCGAGTACGGCACCATGCCCACCTACGACGGCGACGAGCCCACCAAGGAAGGCGACGCACAGTACAGCTACACTTTCATCGGTTGGGACCCCGAGGTCTCCGAGGTTACCGGCGACATCACCTACACCGCGGTATTCGAGCAGACCGTCAACACCTACACCGTCACTTTCGTTTACGGATATGATCTCTCCCTTACGACTACGGTTGAAGTGCCTTATGGTTCTGACGCAACTCCGCCCGAACTTGAAGACTATTTCTGGTATGAATTCACCGGATGGGATGGAGACTACACCAACGTTACCGAAAACATCACTATTACAGCAACCTACAGGATGCTTGGTGACATTGACGAAGACGGAGAAGTTACAACTGCCGATGCCATCATAATTCTTAGATTTTCCATGGGGATAATAACGGAGATCAATGCTGATATCGCGGATATTAACTCGAACGGAACCATCGATATTATGGATGCATTAATGATTCTGAGGCACGCTCTCGGCGTTATCTGATGCGTTTTTTCGAGGCGCTGTGTTTTGTTGAATGCAGCGCCTTTTTATAATAAAATGGTTTAATAAGGAGGTATCCTATGAAAAAGAGATTAAGCACAATCTGTGCACTGCTATTGGCTGTTTTGTTGCTAATGACGGCTTTACCGCTTTCAGCAGCTTCTGCTTTAGCAAACGAGAGCAATAGTTCGGAAAAGAAGCTCCAATTAATCGAGCCATATTGGAGTATACCAAATGGGTACAACGCTCACGATTATAATAAGATTGTATCATTCCTTGAGCAAACTGACGGAAACGGCATTAAAAACGGCTCAAAGATAAACGACAACTACGATCCTAACGATCCATCGACATGGTCGAATACGAATTCGTCCAGTGAGTGGTATACCACATATTTCGCATGGAGCAGCGATACTGAAAAACGAATTGTCTATATTAAACTTGCACCAAATGAACTTAATGGAGTAGTGGATTTTTCAGGTTGTTCTATGCTGCGCACCTTTATTTGCGATGGCTATGGCGGTTCGCTCACCGATGTGGCGCTAAACGAATGCACATCGTTGACATCGCTTGAGTTAACAAATATGAGCATAACTGAAATTGATATATCAAGTTTCACTATGCTCACATCATTGATAATAGGGAGCACATATGTTTCTTCGATTGATTTATCATCAAATACCCAATTGACAGATTTGAATCTCGATAATAATAGATTGGTGAGCCTTGATGTGTCAGACTGTCCTCAACTGCACGAACTTTCATGTGCCTCTAACCAGATTTCAAGTTTGGATTTGAGTTCAAATCCTAATCTTGTTGAACTTGATTGCAGCAACAACGCGATTTCAAGTCTCGATGTAAGTTCAAACCCGTTACTGAAAACGCTACATTGTTCAAGCAACTCACTTGGAACTTTGAACCTTTCAAATAACAGTGTGTTGGAAACCATATATTGCGGCAATACCAATATTAAGGTTCTTGATTTATCATCTTGTCCGTCAATTAAGCTTGTTAACTGCAGTAATGCTTCTCTCGAGCAGCTTAATGTCGCAGGTTGTACAGCGTTGGAAGGTATTTATTGTGATAACAACCGCATCACTAATCTTGATTTCAGCTCCTGCTCTGCAATAACTTGGATAGATTGTAGCGATAACTCTTTGGTTGAGTTGGATGTTACAGGCTGTAGCGAGCTTTCTTCAGTTGACTGTAGAAACAATCAGCTTGGTGAACTCGATTTCAGTACTAATCCGAAAATTCATATGGATCATGTGTGTACTGAAGGCAACGGTACAGTTGCTTGCGATTCCAGTACACTCTATGCAACCGCTATCGGCAATGCGGTATTCAAGGGATGGTTTGATGATAATGGAGAACTGCTCTCGACAAACATGGAATACTATTCGGGTGAAGCAGAAGCAACCACATTTATTGCTCGCTTCTCAGAAATGGTTATTGCTGATTATAATACCCATGACTATTCGAAACTTGTTTCATTCCTTGAGTATAGTGACGGATGGGAAAAGAACGGCGAGCGTTTGAGTGAAAACTACGATCCGGCAGACCCCGCGACTTGGGGTGATTGCTTTACTTGGGAATTGATCAACGGCGAGTATAGAATAGTTGGAATCAATATAAATCATGACAGCGGCTCTTGGAGCAGTTCTGAAGATGTTAGAGGAATACTTGATGTTTCCGGATGCACTGAGTTAGTTAACTTAAGATGCACAAGGCAACAGCTTAGGCAATTAAACGCCGAGGGTTGTGCAGCCCTTGTTACATTGGATTGCTCTGATAACAACGATTATTACGACAATGGGCTAAACTTATTGAACATTTCTGGCTGTGTTTCGTTGGAGAGCATTAATTGCAACATGAATGAAATACAGAATATAGATGTGTCCGATTGCCCCAACTTAAAAACCCTTTATTGTGGTGGAAACCAACTGACATGCATAGATGTTTCTAACAATCCTAACTTAGAGACACTTAATTGCGGAAACAACTCCATTGAATCATTGAATCTTTCATCATGCATTGCGCTTAGCAATTTGGACTGTAGCTATAACGCGCTGACGGAACTGGATGTCTCAAATAATCTATCTCTGAATGAGATTAGATGCGATAATAACCGCTTGACTTCGCTGAACGTATCCGGGCTTGAAGAACTCTATGGGCTTTATTGTGAGAACAACGCACTTACAACTCTCTATGTGCATAACTGCACTTCCTTGAGTTCGCTTTATTGTAGGGCGAATGCTTTAACAAGCCTTGATTTGTCAACGAACAGCAATCTTTGGTATCTTACCTGCGATGAAAACTTCCTCACTGAGCTTGACCTAAGCAATTGTATTGGCATCAATCAGAACCTTATTAGAGCCGAAGGTGGAGGAACGATTGGATATTATAAAGGTTGGTGGAGTGCGACTGCTATTGCTCACGCCGCTAAAGATTACGCATTCATCGGATGGTTCGATGCTGAGAACAATCTGCTATCTGAGGAGACACGATTTGATTTATCCGATCATTACTCTGAACCTGTTTTGATCGCAAAGTTTATTAGTGCACCCTATAACGATAATGATTTCGATAAACTTCAGGCTTTCTTGGATAAGCTTGATTCCGACGGAGTCAAAATCGGCGTCAAACTGAATGAGTACTATGTTTCTGATGACCCTGCAACTTGGCATGGCGTAAAGTGGAAGATCATCAATGGGGAACAACGAGTTTCAGAGATTATTTGGGATGAGGGCTACACAGATTTTGGCATTATAAACGGCGGAAATCTTGATCTTTCAGGGTTTACAGAGCTTGAAAGCCTTAGGTGCTGCGAAATGAATATTTCAAAGCTTACTGTAACAAACGACACTGCTCTTAAGCATCTATACTGTTATCAAAACTTTTTAACATCTTTAGATGTATCGACATGCATTTTGCTTGAAGAGTTGGAATGCTTTGAGAACAATATTGCCACGCTTAACATCTCGAATTGCCGTGCCTTAAAATATCTTGATTTCGGCAATGGACAGTATTCTTACGACAGTAATCGCAGCAATAAGGTTTCAGGCATTGACCTTTCCTCCTGTGTTAATTTGGAAACCTTGGATTGCACCGGAAATAAGCTTAACAGTATTGATGTCAGCAATTGCGTTTTTCTATTGCACTTGGATTGTCGATCAAATCATCTCAGTACGTTGGATGTTTCGGCTAACAGCGAATTGACTGAATTATTTATCAGCAGTGCTGACATAACTTCAATCGATTTGTCTAATAATATAAAACTCAAAGAGCTTTACCTCGAATGGACAGCAATTGATGCATTGGACCTATCAAACAATCCGTTGCTCGAAAGACTGTACATTCGATCTGCCAGATTTGATACTATTGATTTGTCGAATACTCCAAACATTGAGTATTGTGAAATAGATTCCAATCTGCTATTAAAGACAATCATTCTTCATGATAAGACTATTCGGGCTGAGGGAATTGGTTATCTAAATCTCTCTGGCAGAATTGCTACTGCAAGAAATATGAGCGGTTCGCGCTTCTATGGTTGGTTTGCGGAGGATGGCACACTGCTGGCAGAGGCTGACGATGATCCGTACAGCTGGAGAAATAATTACGACTTATCTGAAACAGATGAAGATATTGTTATTGCAAGGTTTACCGGAAGCTTTAACGAACATGATGTCACTATGCTGCGTGCTTTTCTTGAACAAACCGATCAGGATGGCGTGAAGAATGGCGAAAAGCTGAGTTCCTCATACACGCATACAGCGCAGTATGATCCGAATGACCCATTGACATGGGGCTGTAATGATTATGACTGGGACGACTGGTATGGATCGTCGTCTAATTTCGGATGGGTCGATGTTGATGGTGAGCTTAGAGTGTATGACCTCACGTTCGGCTATGATTGGGGAACAAGCATTGGTCTGCAAGGCGAGCTGAATGTTTCTGATTGCACAGCTTTGGAGTATTTGTATGTATATAACAATGGCCTGGACGCATTAATTATAAATGGGTGCACATCGCTAAGACGGCTGGGTTGTTCACGCAACAACTTGAGTGAACTTGATTTATCGGGCTGCACCGCGTTCGAATCTATTGAATGCAGCAACAACAATCTTACCGTAATAGATTTGACTCCGTGTGCTTCGTTGACAAGCCTTGATATTGGATATAACAAGCTGACTGCGCTTGATGTATCCGGTTGTCCGCTGATAGATCGGTTATACTGTTATGATAACGATTTAACCGAGCTTGACCTTTCAGACAACGGGCAGATTACATCACTTTGGTGTGGGGACAACAATCTGACCGAGCTTGATGTATCAAACAATCCGTTGCTATATCAGTTCAGTTCTACAGGCAACAAGCTCACGGAGCTTGATTTCTCGAACAACCCTGAAATTGCGATTGATCGTATTTATGCCGAAGGAAATGGCTCGATAGGTTGCTATATCAGCCCGTATCAGGTTGAGCTTAATGCTTACAATCAGAAGAATGGATTGTTGATCGGCTGGTTTAACTCTGATTATGAGCTTCTTTCCGAAGAGTACTCATTCTATGTTTATGACTCGGACGAAAGAACCTTTATTGCAAAGTTTTCAGAACACGAGTATAACGAAAACGACACAGGTAAGTTGCTTGAGTTCCTTGAGCGGATAAATCCTGATGGAGTAAAGATCGGAACTCTGCTTGCTGAAAAAGAGTATTCGGCTCCAGATTACGATTCGGATGATCCGTCAACTTGGCCGGGCGTTACATGGGGTGTGCTTGACGACGAACTCAGAGTTGAACGAGTATACTGGGACAATATGAGCAGTTGGTCATCAAACGGCTCATACAGCACATATTTCAATGTTCCTGATGAAATGACGCTTGATTTGTCTGGCTTCGAGTTGCTCAACTACGTGGAGTGTGAGGGATTTAACCTTTCAAACGTAGACCTGAATGGCTGCACCGCTCTCGAGTCACTATATTGTCGGTTCAATAACCTTAGCCAAATTGATGTTTCAGGCTGCACAAATCTCAAGAGCCTCAACTGCGCTAACAATAAACTAACCAACCTTGTTGTGGCCGATTTGGAGTTCATTGAAACAATAAACTGCAGCAACAATGAGCTTACAAGAGTGTCTTTGAGCAATCTGTCTGCTCTCAGGAGCTTCTCTTGCGATAAAAATAAGCTTAGAACTATTGACCTTAGCTCCTGTCCCCTGATTGAAGTGGATAGAGTGGTTGCCAATGGAAGAGGAACTGTTGGATGCTATGCGTACACCTATTATACATATCTGTATGCCTATCCCAATGAAGGTGAAACCTTCAATGGCTGGTATAACGCTGCGGATGAACTCTTGTCAACCGAAACAACCTTTATTGCCAGAAACTCAGAGGATAAAGAGTTCGTTGCCAAGTTTACTGGAGAGATTTCGTTGCCCGATGGAGTAACGGTCTCCTGCAACGAAGGCGGTGAGATCGAGTACAGCTATTCGGAGCAGGATGATTCCGTTACTGTAACTTGGGTAACCGAGGAGGGCTATACTTGCACCGAGATCAGGGTGAACGGAAATGTGATCGCATCGAATCCTTCAAGTCCGTTCGTTATTGAAAACATTTCTCAATATGCAGAACGAGATGGATCGATCATTCAGATTGAGATCGTGTTCAGCCCCAATATTGCTCCGGGAGATGTAAATTCCGATGGCAGCGTGAACGCATCCGATGCGATCCTTATCATGAGATACGCACTCGGGCTAATAGAGCTCAGTGAAAAGCAGCTCCTTGCGGCTGACGTTAATGGCGATGGCACGGTCAATGCGAGTGATGCTATCGTTATTATGCGCAAAACGCTTGGATTTATCTGATTAAAAGTTGTGTGTGCTGCTGTTCGTTTTCCGAGCAGCAGCACACAACCACAGAACTCATGCATCAAAGCCTTGTTATATGGAGCTTCTATATAGCAAGCCTTTGCTGCTTGACGGCAAGTATTTTTCAATAAAGCCGCGATGTTTATGCGCGCTACACACTATGGTTCAATAGGAGGAATCGAAAATGAAAAAGCTTTTATCCCTTTTGATGTCTGCCATTATGTGCTTAAGCTTGTTCGGTCAAGTTTTAGCTGAAACAACACCACACATATCTGAGGATTTGTTTGACTGTATTGCGAGTCGAAACTCAACTACAATTAGTGCAAATCCCGATGAAACAGAATCAGAACAAATGGCATATTTTACTGTAGATGCTCCAACAAGTGTCAACGTTGGGGATGGCGCTGCAGTTCAGCCAGCAGACAATCCTACAGAACCTCCGCAAACTGTGAATCCATATGATGTTGAGCCATACTGGACAGTTCCGGAAGGGTATAACGAGCACGACTATAATAGATTAGTTGCCTTTCTTGAGCAGACAGATAATTTAGGAGTAACAAATGGAAAAAAACTATGTGCAATGTATGACCCTGAAACCCCACATACTTGGTCTACTCATGCTGGTAGTTTTGTATGGACGAATGTTAATGGTGAAAATAGGATTGAAAGAATCAGCTTTGATACACCAACTAACGGAGAACTAATTGGCATTTTGGATTTGTCACAATGCACATCATTAACAGAATTAGCCTTCTATAACGACAGTAGTATAACAAAGATAAATGTGTCTAATTGCAGTGCACTTGTAAACGTGAAATGCGATACAGCTGGGTTTGCCGAATTAGATGCATCAGGTTGCAGCGCACTTTCATCATTGAATTGTGGCAAGAATATTACTAAAATCAATGTATCGGGCTGTATTTCCCTTTCATCATTAGATTGTGAGGTCAGCAGCAACCTTACAACACTAGATGCATCGGGTTGCAGTGCGCTTTTATCGCTGAATTGTAGCTGGGGAAATCTTTATGATTTAAATTTGTCAGGTTGTAGCGCTCTTTTAACATTGTCTTGTGGATATAACAGGCTTGATAAACTGGATGTATCAGATGCCGTTTCCTTAACAAATATAGAATGTTATAACAATAGGCTAACAGCGCTCGACGTGTCAAACAACACAGCACTTGAATATCTTTACTGCTACGATAACAAACTTACAGCACTTGACGTATCAAACTGTGCTTCGCTAAAATCCTTGCAATGTTATAACAATAATCTTACTGAAATAGATTTATCTAGTTGTACGGAGCTATTTGATTTACAGTGTGCTAACAACAGATTTACAGAGTTGGATTTACACAACAATCCCTGTATTATGTATAATCGTATTTATGCTGAAGGAAACGGATATGTTGGATATACATCTTTGCGTGTGAATGGTCATCCTGGCTGTAGAATAGCTGCATATCCTCAAGATGGTGCTGTGTTTGTAGAACTTGATTATACATATCCCATGATGCGTTCTTATGAGTTATATGACGATGGACATTTTGAGTGCATTTGTGAATGCATTTATGATGACGGGATGTTTGATATCATAATAGCACGGTTTTCCGATGCGTCACCATCGCCGTCAGTCGGACCGCTTCCAACACCTACTCCGGAAACCGGTTTGGGGAAGGCAGATGATATGTTTTACGAGAACTGCTATATAGCGGACATTTGGCTGAATAATTACGATGGTTATGGATTGGTTGATGGACATACTGCTGAATCTGCGTGGTTTGATTATGTGCTTGATACGCCCTCGCTTTCGGAAGAAATGTATAATCAACTGCGGAACAGTTGGAGCTTTCAAGCATCGCTGCATACATGGAACGGGATGATGGCATTCTTTGATACCGATGATTATATTTATAAAAAGCTTGATCAAAAACAGCTTTACGGGGCTATTGTGCTGGATTATATAGCTCGGGTTGTTCAAGATGAAGGTAAAAAGGTGGAGAACGAGATATTAACTGCAGCGGATATGGTCGGAACTACTGGTGGATATTTATCGAAACCGCAAAAGATAATTGACAATTTAGTAAAAGCAGTTGATATTCCGCTCGGCGGTTTGCCTGGCTCTGAATATGAGGGCTTGCTTGATGCACTTAAATACTGGGAATTTGATCCGCAGGATTCAACTTTTGTTGATGTATATCAGAATCTTTGCAATACACATGATTTTTTGCAGGCATATAGCGATCAAAAGACAATCAAAACTATTGGAATGATTGCTAATACAGCGACGGACATAAGCGACTTTTTCGAGCGCGTGGCAGCTTATGTTTGTTTGATGGAGGTGTCAAACGAAATGACCGTTCTGCTGACCGAAATGTATGCACAGAGCAACAATGGCAATCTAAGGGCTGCTATTGCTGATATTATTAAATGCATACAGGATACAGATCATGCGCAATTTGTGCTGTCTACGGACTTTGCAGTTAATATTGTGGGAAAAACAATGATCGATGAATTCGTTGATTTCATTTGGGAGTCCTATGCTCCTGTATGGTTAAGAGTTTTACAGCTTGGATATAAGTTCGGATCTATTGTTTCGAACATGATGTGTAACACGCAGGGTATTATAGATAAGTACTATATGGTAGAGGCAACCACTCATTTTCTCCATGCGAATAATGCGGCTGTGCGTGCTTTGGCGAACAGGTATTTGAGTTCGGAAACTGAATATGACGCCGGCGCATATGTTTATGCAATGAAAATGTATAAATATGCTGAAGCGATGGACCTAGATGCCGCCGTGCAGCTTGCAGGAGCAAGCGAGAGAGAGGGACTTGGCAGTCAAATAGGTCATGGTGCTGCGACCCTATTTCATAACATAATTGGCGAAGAGTATGAGGATTCATACGATGTGCTTGTCAAGAATTGCGAGCATATAATTGAGATTTGGAACGATGTTTTTGATCTTTGCAGCGTAAACTGGAAGTATATGTATTTGAAGCACGACCATCCGGACGTGTTCCCATTATATGCGATTGATGATTTGTCGCTTGATACGATGCGGCCGCGCGTATATCGGGTAATGCTTAATGACGATGGAAAGACTGAGATTCGATGGAGCATTCCTTCAATGATAGATAGTGCGACCATTTATTATCAAGGTGGTGCTTTGATGTTGGATGGGTTTGAAATCAAAGAAAATGTGGGCGACGAGATTACGACCGTGTATGCGCCTAAAACTGCTCGAAAAGAAACGGTTTATACCGATTCGCAATTTGCTGTTTTTCCGAAGGAGTACTCTGTTAGGGGCTATACAGAATCCGATTATGGCAGGATATATACACAGGAATGCACAAAAGTCCTTGAAAATCCGCTTAAAGCGCCTAAACTCTTAGTAGGGAAGATTAATGACAGGATAAGTATTGTAATCCATGATTCAACGGACAGAAAGTACAATGTTGTTTATCGTGTTTTAAGGAAAGCGAACAACAGCGATTATGAACTGATTGACACAATAAACAAGAACAACAGTTTTATTCTTCTGAATATGACTAACTACACAGATACTACAGTTGAGGACGGTGCGAGTTATACCTATAAGATAGTATCTGAACTTGAGTTTTCAAATGGAGAAGTGCTGCGAGCAGAATCGGATTCGGCTATTTGCATCATTGAGTCTTTGGAATCTGCGATAAGGGAACTCAACACGCGAATAGTGAACAAC
>JAFZJT010000204.1 GCA_017553815.1 Clostridia bacterium | reverse complement strand
GAAGGTGCCTGCATCCATCCAAGTATAACCGCGGCCAAGAAGCTGAGCATTGAGCCGATTCTGCTTAAGATACATATCGTTGAGCGTAGTTATCTCAAGCTCACCCCTCGCAGAGGGCTTGACCTGATCCGCCATATCGCTGACGCCCTTGGGGTAGAAATAGAGCCCAACGATTGCATAATTCGATTTCGGCTCCTTCGGTTTCTCCTCAACGCTTAAAACGCGGAAGTTGCTGTCCGCGCCCTTTGTCCTCTCAATCTCCATGATGCCGAAGCGATTCGGATCCTCAACATAGTAGCCGAAGATGGTGGCTTCGCCGTTCTCAGCGGAGCGTTTAGCCGCAGCGAGCTTTGAGCCCAAGCCGTTGCCGTAGAAGATATTGTCGCCAAGAATCATGGCGCAGGGTTCATCACCAATGAAATCCCTGCCGATCGTGAATGCCTGCGCAAGTCCCTCGGGCTTTTCCTGAACTGCATATTCAAGCGAGATGCCGAACGCGGACCCGTCTCCGAGCAGGCCCTTTATGCGGGGGGTATCCTCGGGAGTGCTGATGATCAGGATCTCTCTGATCCTTGCGAGCATCAAGGTTGAAAGCGGATAATAGATCATCGGCTTATTGTACACCGGCAAAAGCTGCTTTGAAGCAACTATTGTCAGCGGGTAGAGCCTGGTTCCGGCGCCGCCGGCAAGTATGATTCCTTTCATATTGGCATCCTCCACAGATTAAATTAGAATTATCGAGCAGATTCGATCGACGTCCGAAAGGGAAAGACCGGCGTAGAGCGGAAGCGTCAAGACCCTATCGGCATAGTACGCGGCAACGGGCGTTTTGCTCTTCCCCGCCGTTGGCAGATCCGAGTAGCATTCAAAGCTGTTCGTAAGCGGATAGAAATACTTTCTTGCGGTTATGCCGTTTGAGTCGAGCTTCTCATAAACATCATCGCGGCTCAATTTATAACCGTCAAACACGACTGGAAGATAGGCATAGTTATGCGCTGTTTCCTCACCAATCCTGCAAAGCTTGATGCCATTTACACCGTCAAGATGTGAAAAGTATCTCTCAACAACCTTACGGCGCTTTTCTATCTCCTCGGCAAGGTGACGAAGGTTGCATATACCCATAGCGGCCTGGAATTCGCTCATCTTAGCGTTTCCACCGACATAGCCGACCATATCAACGCCCGTCTGACCGAAGTTCTTCAAGCAGTTAAGTTTCTCAACGAACGCGTCGTCCTTAAAGCAAACGGCTCCGCCCTCGATCGTGTTGAACACCTTCGTGGCATGGAAGCTGAACATCGAAGCATCGCCGAAGCATGCCGAGGATATCCCATTATACTTAACACCAAACGCATGAGCCGCATCGTAAATCACCTTTAGGGCGTGCTTGTCCGCGATGCTCCGGATGCGTTCAACGTCACACATATTGCCGTATACATGCACCGGCACGATCGCAGCGGTTTTGTCGGTGATAAGTGCCTCGATTTTATCGGCATCGATCGTATAGTTGTCCGCACGAACATCGCAAAACACGGGCACGAGCCCGTTCCTTACGATTGCATGGGTCGTTGAAGCAAAGGTGAACGGGGTGGTGATCACCTCGGAACCCTTTTCAAAGCCCATCGCCGAAATGACGTATTCAAGCGCAAGATGCCCATTAGTGAAAAGCGTCACGTGCGGGCAGCCGAGGTATTCCTCAAGCCTTGCCTGAAACTCTATATGCTCAACGCCGCCGTTGGTCAGCCATCTGCTTTCCCAAAGCTTTTTGATCTCTTCGCAGTACTCCTCAAAGCTCGGCATCGAAGAACGGGTCACAAGTATTCTGTCCATTCGCTAATCTCCAAAATACATAAATTTCCACGGTAAAAAAGTTATTGTATTACAAGAAATTTTCAAGAACAAGCTGCAATCAGCCTTGTTCCTCGCTCATTGCAAGATTGTTGATTATGAACCTGTATTTGCCGCTGGCAGCTCTCGGGATTTCGTCAACAACATGCACTTCGACCTGCATATCACTGCCGAGCGTGTGGCGGCACTCATCGAGTATGAGAGGTATTGCAGCAGCGTCAAACTTGCTTTTATCGACCTCAACATACAGATCCACCTTCTTCAGCTCATTCTGAACGAATTGTGCACGAATGACGGAATTCGGCAGGTGTTTGAGCAGATTGGAAACATTTC
>JAFZJT010000203.1 GCA_017553815.1 Clostridia bacterium | reverse complement strand
GTTCGCTCCCATCGACTTCCCGCAGCCCTGCATCAGCCGCGCGGTTTCCGCGAAGAAGCAGGGTGAGGAGGATAAGGTCATTCAGGGCATCACCCGTCTGACCGAGGAAGATCCCACCATGCAGATCGAAAAGAACGCGGAGACCGGCGACGTTCTCGTTAAGGGTCTCGGCGAAATGCATATCGACGTTATCTGCGCGAAGCTGAAGAACAAGTTCAAGGTCGAAGCCGAGCTTGCAGACCCCCGCATCCCCTACCGTGAGACCATCCGCGCTATGGCGGAGGCCGAAGGTAAGCATAAGAAGCAGTCCGGCGGCGCAGGTCAGTTCGGCGTTGTTCAGATGCGCTTTGAGCCCTCCCCCACCGGCGAGTTCGAGTTCGTGAACGCCATCGTCGGCGGCGTTGTTCCCAAGGAATTCATCCCCGCCGTTGAAAAGGGTCTTCGTGAAGCGATGGTCAAGGGCGTTCTTGCGGGCTATCCGATGGTCGGCATCAAGGCCACCCTCTACGATGGCAAGTACCATCCCGTTGACTCCAAGGAAGTTGCATTCAAGAGCGCTGCAAGGCTTTCCTACAAGGCCGCTTGCGCCAAGGCGAACCCCGTGCTGATCGAGCCCATCTATCAGTATCAGATCACCGTTCCCAACGACTACATGGGCGCGATCATGGGCGATATGAGCGGCCGCCGCGGACGCACCCTCGGCAGCGAGCAGACCGATGAGGGCACCGTCATCACCGCAGAGGCTCCGCTTTCCGAAATGTTCCGCTATGCGACCGACCTTAGGTCTATGACACAGGGCCGCGGCTCCTTCACCAGCGAGTTCGTTCGCTATGAGGACGTTCCCGCGAACATCGCCAAGAAGATCATCGACAGCGCCGTTAAGGACGACGATGACGACGAATAATCCATATTTGTTATCAACAGCATCAGGACCGCTCCGAATGGGGCGGTCCCGTTTCAATATTGGTGTTAGCTCTTGGTTTAGTTCTATTGCTTTTCGGCTTTTTCAATCACTTTTTCGTGATATTTTTCAATCGGTCTCATCGCTCCGCCAAGAATGCCGCCATCTCCTTTTCAAGCAGGCGGAATACATTTGCAATAAGAAAGCCGTCCGCGATCGCGTGATTCATGCGGACGGTCAGCGGCATCATCAGCCGCCCGTTCTCCTCGCGGTACTTGCCCCAATTCACGATCGGCGCAAGGTAGAGATAGCCGTCGGGTAGCTCGATATTCAGCGAATCGTATGAAAGCCAAGGGATATAGGACGCATCGAACCGGTTCGGATGCTCGCTCGAATGGTAAACGCATTCCCTCTCGCGCTTTGCCCGCTCCCTGTCCTCAAGCGCGCGACGGCAGAACACTTCGTAATCCTCGCAGTACTCTGTGTAGACCACGGTGCAGGTCTCGGTATCCTCATGGAAAACGTACTGCATCGGGTTCATGCTGTCATAGCAAACGAGCTTATCTGTATCGTAAAAATAGCCCATCCTGTAATCTTCGCGCGAATTGAGCACCTTTGAGAGCAGGTAGAGAAAGTTGATATAAAACTTCGTGCCGCTGCGCTTGGAAAACGCCGCAAGCTCCGTAACGTCCAATCTTGCGGTGATGGACGCGGAGCATTTACAATCCTCGGTGAAATGCCGAAACGCGGCCTTTCGGTAGTATTTTTCCTTATCTATAACCTTGTAATTCATTTTTCGTTTTATAGAGAGCGTCAAAGCTCGAAATCTATCTCATATTCGCCGTCTATGAGAATGGTGTTGACGTTATGAAGCGTCGCAAGCTCGAGCATACGAAGATTATCCGCGAGCACGGCTTCCATGCTGAGCCATTCGTCATCGAGGCGGTTCTCGATGACCGAGGCATATCTCTCGATATCGTCGAAATGCTGCTCGATATAGCCACGGCTCAGAACTAGGCAGCAGTAGCGGATATGGGCAAGATACTCTCCGTCGAAGTCCTGCGCCCAAGTGAACGGGATGTAACAGCCCTCAATGATGAGGTTTTGCCCGTTTTCTATCGCCGTTTTGACCATTTCGCGCACTATCGGCCAGAGATACGCCGTTAAATCCGCGTCGTCGCTCACGGGCGTAAGCTCCGTATTGCCGCTGCGGATAAGCCCCATCTTCAGATGGTCGATGGACAGATACGGGGATTTGTATTTTTCAAGCAGCTTCTGCGCGAATGCGGTCTTGCCCGAATGCGAAGCGCCCGCGATTAGAATTACCATGTTTATCCCCTTTCTATCAAGCTTTTTCTGCTATTCTGCAGCACGGAAACATAGCTTTCAATTCCGAATGATTATTATCTGCTCGCCCTTTTGATTGACAGATTCAAACACCGTTTCCTTTCCCTCGACCAGAGCGCGTATCTCAAATCTATCATACGGATGAAATACCATGCCGTTTTTCCGCGACGCGCCCGTATAGAGCAGGCTCCCATCTGGTAAGAGCTCGTGCGGCTCCGCAAGGTCATCCTCATCCGCCGTATCAAAGGAAAGCAGGATGAGCCCGCCCTTGCGAACGATGCGGCAAAGCTCGTCGAGCGCCTTTTTCGCGTCGGCGCAGCTCATGTGGTCGAGAACGGAATGGGCAAAGGCGCCGTCGAATTCTCCATCCAAATAGCCGCTTTTAAGTATGTCGCTTCGCTTTATCTCGGCATCGTATCCGCATTCAGCGAGTATACTGCGAGCGCATTCGACCGCCCTCTCGGAAATATCGAAGCTATGCACGGAAAAGCCCTGCTCGGCAAGCGCAAGCGTGTACGCGCCGAAGCCGCAACCCGCATCGCAGACGCGACGCAGGCCCTCCTTTTTGAAAATCACTATCTCTTCGCTTTCGGCGTACCGTTCGCGATGCTCCCGAACGTGCCTTAATAGCGCCTCCTTATCCGTCGTTTCCCAGCTCTTTTCCCAGTATGCTCTGTTGCTCGCCAAAAATTCCTCAATCAGCTCAACGTCCGCTCTGTCCTTGGGTCTGCCAAGGCCTCTTTTCATCTCAAGCAGACCTTGAAGCGATACCACGGGGATGCCGCCGGCGGAATCGACCGTGCCGTTCAGCCAATTTTCAAACACCTCGATATCGCCGCCGAGCTTGAACCAACGGTTTCTGTCGGGCGTGATTTTATGAAGGAAGCCCTCCGCTTCGAGTCTATCCGCCATCGCGCTCGTGCAACCGAGGTCGATATCGGTCGCCTCCTCCCTAATGCCGTACAGCACCATCGCGCCGCCCGTGATGACCCAATACTGCTTTGAGTCGTATGGGAACGCGCGCAGTTTCTCGATTATTTCGGCTCTTTTCATCCTGCCCTCCCGACCGTTTCATTCATATATACTATAACAAAAAAGCCGCGAAAAGGCAACCGAAAAAAGCGAAAAACCGCGCCGAAAAGCGCGGTTTCGTTGAATCCACGGCAAGAACCGTTTTTAAGTTATCTTTTTTTATAGAGCAGAAGCTCGGGCTCCGCGCCCTCACAACCGTATGTGCAGATGAGTATGAAATCGGCGTTTGCGAGCACTCCGAAGCAACGCTCATCCCCCGTCTCGAGCTGGTTGCCGAGGTAGGTCGTGCCGTCGTCCAAGAACTTGACGCTCGCGCCGCTCGGGAGCGGGTAGGCGAGGTTGACGAAGCTTCCAACGAGCGCGTTCAGCCCTTCGAGCTTGGGCATTCCTTCGATACCGAGCGCATTTATCTCGTCCACAAGCTGTTTTTTGAATGCCTCGAACCTGCCGTCGTCACCGAGCTCGTCGTGGCGCTTCCAATAATCGAGCGTGGGAAGGATCGCCTTCATGTGCTCGCGCGCCTGCTCCTCGGTGAAGCCCGCGCTCGCCATGTGCGGGATGCAGACCTTTATAAGCTCGTCCATATCGGAATAGGTATAGGTGCCGTCCGCATAGCACCATTTGCAGTAGTCCTCGTTTAGCGAGCCGTCCTCGTTCCTGCCTATTATCTCATCCTCGAGCGGCATGCCGCAACATTGGCAAACGAGCTTTCGCGGCGCGCCGAGCAGGGTGTTTATGGAAACGTTGTAGAGCCTCGAAAGGAGCTTCAGCGTTTCGGTGCTCGGCACGGTGTCGCCGTTTTCCCAGCGCGAGACCGCCTGACGGGTCACGAAAACCTTCTCCGCAAGCTCATCCTGAGATAGACCGTGCTTCGTGCGCAGTTCAAGTAATACGTCCTTTGTATCCATACGAACACCTCCTTGTTTGATATGGCTCTATTGTACTGCATGGGATGGGGTTTTGCAAGCAACAGGGGGTTGCTGTTTAGGCTGAGCGATCCGTCTCTCTCTGCAGTAACTCGTACAGCTTCAGCAGCTTGATTTTCTGCATTGTTCCGGGCATTGATGCTCCTTTTCCCTCTAAAGGCTATAGTAGTAATCTCGTATTTTTGCTGCCATTAGCATACGACGTTTTTTTAGAAACTCCTGATAATCGGTAGCGGTCATAGTCACGACCTCACGCGGTATGCAGTTCGCGTCAAGATTACCCCAGAACTCATCTTCTTTCGTGATCGTTCCGATCTCTATAGCTCCAGCGAGACATTGCTCCAGTGCAATCGAGAAATAGTCTTTCGGCTCTCGCTTCCCGACGGAGATGTTTACCGTTGTATCCAGGTATGTATAATTAGCAACCTGATTGTACCTTGACTTATCAACGATTCCGTTCTGCTTCAGATATTCTTTCGGGAAGATATGGTGTACGTCTCCGGCAACACTAATGAGGTCTGAGACCTTTGCACTATTCGACAAAAGCGATCTATCCCCGAAGTAGATTTGTGCTGCAAGGAATGTGTTAAGGAACGGGCTGGAAATAGACGATGTTTCGAGATTATGTACCAGACCAACCTTCCAGAATGCGTCCGACAGCAGAGCGCTTTCGTTTTCTTCGAGAAATGCTTTGAATCCTTTAGCCGCAATACTACGCAAATCTCTGTCCATCTGTGATTCTGGTGATCCTATGTAACGGCTGGTCAGCGTGGAAAGAACAAACCATTTCTGGATGTAGCGCTTAATTTCAATTTTAGGTATTTCTCCGTTCTGTTGCAGAATGAGGAACAGCGTGTATGCGAAGTCTAATGTCACCTGTGAATTCAACAGCTTTGCAGTGATAAATCCTGCCGACTTTATGGCCAGAACAAACTGGCTGAAATTATACTGGTTCATGAAGTTCAATACACCGCTCGTCAGCTTCGCAAAACTATCCGCAGCGATTTCTTCTTTAAATGTGCGGTCTGCGAAATCACGGCCCGACAGCAAACTAACGAGATCGCCAAGTTTTCCTCTTCCGAACATGTGCATGAACGAAACGCGGAGCATATCGTTGTACTCAGGATCATAAATGTCATCGTGATCGTCCTTGAGCCAGCGCATCCTCTGCGCATAGTCGGTTTTCATGAATTCTTTGTCGCCGTTGCAAAGCTGTGCATAGAATGCCGGTTCCACTGCGAGATGGCAGAAGTAGTCAATAGCCTTTCGCAGTCCATTTCCGCCATAGCGTTCGTCCGCTGCAATCTTCGACATTGCGAAGTCTGCCTCGTTCAGTCGCTTGCCCTGTGAATTTATACGTACGAAAATCTCTGTGACCTCGCTGATATCCAGCTGTGGAATGAGCAGAATAGCACCAATCTGGCAGCTCTTTATGTTGAGCAATTGTGTTATCCTCTGGTTTACTTCTTTCTTTGAAACACCGGGATTCTTTTCCGCATATGTATCGACAAACTCATAGCTGTCGAAATCCGGCTTGAACACCTCCGCAATATCCGGGAGCCAGAAAGAGCTGTTTGCATGAGCGGGCGTCGAAACAGCGAAGCGATCCTCATCGTCTTTGGCGAGAGGATTGAACGCAATGCGAATCGTCTTTTCCTCGTATTCCTCAGTCAGAACCTTATGTCCGGCGATCGCTGTCATGAGCGCTGTTATTCGCTGCTGACCGTCTATTAAGACCTTCTTGCCAACTGCGTCTCTGCCGTCCTTCAGCTTCACATCCGGGTTTTGCCAGATGATTAGGTATCCTGTCGGATAGCCGTTAAAGAGCGAGTCTACGAGATCTCGCACCTGCTTGCCCTTCCAGACAAACGGGCGCTGAATCTCCGGAATTGCAATATCTCCGGCCTCGATGTATCCAAGGATCGAGCTGACCGAATACTGTGTGACTGTATACTTATCGTATGATGCGCTCATATAGCAAATCAAGTTGTTTGCATCATGCGATGCAAACGGGCTCCTTTTCTTGAAATATAAAGATATATGTAGTTTAGCATACTACGCGCGGTAGGTCAAGAATTGAGAGTAATTATGTTGTTACTTGTCGGGAGAAATATGCTGCAGAATTGGTTCGCGTCCAACCGTGTGAACACTTATTTATTTCTTTGCAACGCAAATAAATAAAAAAAGTACATCGGCGTTTTAGGGCGAATTCGGGCTTTGAGAACAAAAAAAGGCTCCGAAGAGGACAATCGACCGCTCCGAAGTATGAATTACGCTTATTTGCTTGTTTTCGTCCAAAAAGCAAGCCCCCCTTTGCCTTGGCAGACAAAAGAGGCTTCTTCAATGAAGGCACTCGCTACTCTCGTTAGTGAAGTCGGCGCAGAGCGCCTGCGGAGCACTTAGTTGAAAAAAGCACGCTGTCGCGTGCTTTTTTCATGGCTCCCCCTGTTGGACTCGAACCAACGACACTGCGGTTAACAGCCGCATGCTCTACCGACTGAGCTAAGGAGGAATATTCATTTCGTTCCTTGGAACGCAATACATTATACTACCGCCTGCATTAAAAAGCAACCCCATTTGCGGCTTATTGCAAAGTATATTATTTCGCTGATTTCGCGTCGAGAGGCTGTGCTCGGCGGCACGAATTTTCGTTTGGGCGGAAAACCTTGCTCGATAATTGTTTTCAAGCTTAGTTTGTGCTCGTTTTTTACTCAATATTCCCGTTTCCTGCGTTTTACTGTTGTATGCTCGCTTGAGATATGATATAATCAGTTTATCAAATTCAGGGAGGTGCGCTGTGGTCAGTATTCTTTTCGGCTGTAAGGGAACGGGGAAATCCCGCCGCATCATCGAGCTTGCCAACGAGGCGTATACGCAGAGGAGCGAAAACGCAGTCTTTATCGATTGCGATGACGACCGCATGTATCTTTTGCCGCGTGATATCCGTTTTATCAACGCGAGCGAGTACATAATCGACGGACCGAAAATGTTTTCGGGCTTTATTTCGGGCATCGCCGCGCAGGATTTCGACCTTCAGGCTATCTACATAAACAGCTTTATGAAGATAGTTAAGCATCCTATCGAAACGCTCG
>JAFZJT010000202.1 GCA_017553815.1 Clostridia bacterium | reverse complement strand
TTGACAGGGATATGTACTATCTTCTGCTTGATGAAGTGCAGATGATGGACTCCTTTGAAGCGGTTCTGAACGGATATCTGCGCAAGGACAATATGGACGTGTTCGTGACCGGCAGCAACGCAAAGTTTCTTTCGCGCGACATCATCACCGAATTCGCAGGGCGCGGAGATGAGATACATATGTATCCGCTCAGCTTTTCGGAATTCATGACCGCGTTTAATGGCGATAAATACGAGGGGCTCTCGCAGTATATGCTGTATGGCGGCATTCCGCTCGTTGCGTTGCGCGAGAACGCTGCCGACAAGGCCAAGACTCTTGAAAACCTGTTCAGCGAGATATACATCAGGGATATAATCACCAGACATGACGTTCGCAACCAAAGCGATCTTGAGGATCTTTTGAATATCGTTTCCTCTGCGGTGGGGTCGCTTACGAATCCCGAAAAGCTGAAGAACACCTTTCGCAGTGTAAAGAAATCGCGGATCACTTCCGCGACCATTAAGAAATATCTCGGCTATTTTGAGGATTCGTTCCTGCTCGAATCCGCACACCGTTACGACATCAAGGGCAAGGCATATATAGATACGCCTAAGAAATACTACTTTTCCGATCTCGGACTTCGCAACGCAAGGCTCAATTTCAGACAGTTCGAGCCCACTCACGCAATGGAGAACGTTATCTACAACGAACTCCGTATGCGTGGGTACAGCGTGGACGTGGGCGTCGTTGAAGTTTCTGAAAAAAACGAAAACGGCAAGCCTGTTCGCAAGCAGCTTGAGGTGGATTTTATCTGCAATCTCGGTTCACTGCGGTATTACATCCAATCCGCATACTCCGTTCCGGATGAAGCGAAGCGCGCGCAGGAGATAAGGCCCTTTACCAAGATAGACGACTCATTCAAAAAGATCGTCATTACAAGGGATATAGTTCCGGCGCAGTATGATGAGCGCGGGATACTGATGCTCAATATCTATGACTTTCTGCTCGATCCATCGGCAATTGAGAGGTAAGATATCTGCTTATGTTAAGCGTAAAAAATGCAATGATTGTATGTCAACCATCCCCAATCGGGGTGGCTTGACTTTGGAGAAATGCAATCGCACCGAGTATCCATTTGGAGCGAAGTTTCGGATAACTCCGGCAGAGTTTCCAAGGAAGCAGACATACCCTTTGGCACACAACCTTTGGAGCAAAGGGATAGTGTGTTTATATCGGATGTCGCGGCTGGCGGGCAAAATGAGGGTGTCGCAGGGTGAGGACTCCCTCGTTTTTATCCGTCAGGAAAGCGGACAGTTTTTTGCGATTGGGAATGAGCAAAAAACTGGGCGGTTTCGGTAAGCGGCGGCGGGGATACAAGAAGTTTGCCATTAGCCTATTCTTTGCATTAGCCTTAATTATACTTGTCTCCATTCCATATTATATTGAAGTCGAGATACTGCTTTAAATCTCCTCTTGGGTGTTAAACCTTGACGAAAACCAATTCCTAAAAACTCTTACTATAGCCTCATCTTTAATTAAAACTGACACATATTTAGTATTTGAGGGTAGTGCAATCAAAATTTCTTTATCAGACAGACCCTGAATACGTATATTATTATCATTCCTTATATGTACCTTCGCGTTGTTTAATTGTTGAAATAATAATACTACTTCTTTTTTCAGGCTTGTGTCTTTTAAAGCATCCTCACTAAATATCAGCTCGAATTTAACACCGCGTTGTGCGGCAACAACTACTCTGCGTGTTAAATCACCTAAGATATTTCCGGAAACGCTTTGCCCCCATATTATGTCTCCTGCGTTTGCTTTGTCATACATTGCATAAAGGGTTTCAAGCATTCTCGTCCTGTCACAAAGAATTACAAGTTTCTCGTTTAAAGTTATCTGATTTTCTACTTGTGCATAATAAGTTTTCTTAGTAAAATGCCAAGCGATCCATCCCCCTATTGCTAAACTAATTACTGAACTAATTACTGTAATTAATATCTCCATAATGGTATCCCCCTTAATGAATCTTCATATATTCGCACGCACCGCATATTGAAGAATCGGTTTTACATATATACCTGCAATATCTTGCACGTCAACTCCGGCGAGGTGGATTTCTATTGGCCAACGCTCTTACGAATGTCTCGCTGGAGACCATAAAGGTATTGCATACCTGCTCCAATCCCGCTTTCAATGCGGCTCAACGCGGGTTCCGTGTCGCTCGGTCTTTTTGCAAGCTCCTTTTGCAACCGGCCTTTGTTGCGTCGCAAGTCGCCAATCGGTTCAGCGATAGAACCGCTTTTAGTATAGCACAAGCTTTGAAAACCTGCAATATCGCAAAGGTAAAATTTGTCGAAAATACAGTTCCCGCAAAAAACGGAGATTCATAGCCCCTTCATCTTCTATAACAATTGAGATGGGTGCTGTGGGACAAAAAACAGCGATATATTTTTCAACGTAACGATAAGCCTCATAAACGAGAAGTAATCAATCCTGTTCTTAATTATCCCTGTTTTAAGCCATGGGCCTCTTTCTTTTCTTCGATCTTTCGTTTCAGCTTTCTGTCGACGCGTTCAAGCCTTCTGCTTCTGTCGCTGTCGAGCCCGTTTTGCAGCATTCTGCACAGGTGATGCATAAGCCTGATCACTCCGAGCGCGGCAGGACTGCCCGGTGAATGATGGTTCGTTGACTGATGCGGCGCATAGTTGCTTGGTCTATAGTTTGTTTGATTCCATTGGTGCGTGTAGTCATTTGATTCTGCGCGGTCTCTATCCGCTTCATCTTCTTCGAACTGTTCA
>JAFZJT010000201.1 GCA_017553815.1 Clostridia bacterium | reverse complement strand
TTCTTTTCCTTATCCTTTGCCATAGGTATTACCTCCTCCGAATGCTTTATTCGGGTATTGTTGATTTAGTTTATTCGTTTCCCTCTTCGGCAGAGGAAAGAAGCATTCCGCTCAAAACGCTCGAAAGGCTCTCGCTCATGCATTTGAGCACCGCGACGACCTTTTCATAGTCCATTCGCGTCGGTCCTATGACCGCCATCGAGCCGACCTGTTCGCCGCCAACGCGGTAGCAGATCGTGATAACGGAGCAGTCCTTGAGCTCAGGGTTGTCGTTCTCGTTTCCGATGCGAACGGTCAACTCAACGCCGCTGCCGTCCGAGAGCACCTCCTTGAATATTTCGCCGCGCTCGAGCTCCGAAAGGAAGGAGCGCGCCTTGGATACGTCCGAATACTCGGGATAATCGAGCATATTCGCTGCGCCGACGACCTCGAAATCCTGCCTGTCGATATCGTCCGAAAGGCTTGTGAGCATCGCGGCAACGGAGTCGGCCTGCTCCCCCACCTCCTCGCGGAGCATAGGGAGCAAGGTCTTTTGAACGTCCACGAGCCGATAGCCCGCAAGGCGCTGGTTCATAAGCGAAGATATCTTCTCAAGATGATCCGAGGTGATGCCCGCGGGAACGCTCAGCATAGTGCTGTTCGTGGCTCCCGAGTTGGTGACGAGCACCGCGAGCGCAGTTCCCGTTGTTACGGGAATGAGGCTTAAATGCTTGAGCCTTGCGTTTTTAAGGTGCGGCATCTGCACTATCGAGGTGTATTTGGTGATGCCTGAGAGCATACGGGCGGTTTCCTTTATAACGTCGCCCACCTCGCTGACCCTTCTTTGGAGGTGCGCCCTGATGTATTCGGCTTCATCATCGGTGAGCTTGGCTCTGTCCATGATATTGCTGACGTAGAGGCGGTATGCTTTTTCGCTCGGTATCCTGCCCGCGCTTGTGTGCGGCTGCTCGAGAAAGCCAAGCTCGGTAAGATCGCTCATCTCGTTGCGGATGGTTGCGGGTGAAAGCTCGATATCATCCCTTTTCGAGAGCGTTCTCGAGCCTACGGGAGCGGCGGTGAGGATATAGTCGTCAACTATCGCGCGAAGAATGTTCATCTTGCGAACGTCAAGAAGCTGTGTCATAGTTTATCCTCCTTTCACCGCAGTATTGTTTGCATTTCGGCGGGTTTTCAGTACTGTTTCAACAGCTGCACAGAAACCGTCGCCGTTTGCTGTTAGCACTCACTCTTTCCGAGTGCTAATACATGATAACTCTTTTGGAGCAAACTGTCAATAGATCGGCGACTGTAGCGATAATATATTTTTAAAGTATGGAAAACAATGCCGATTTGGGCTATAATCGGAACTGATGGATAGTGCTGCACGGTATCGAACCGTGCTTGAGGAAACTGCCTGAGGAAACAATTATTAATAGATCCCTGCAGGGGATCTCAACCTCAACTATTCACTATTCATTATCCACTATTTTGATCTGTTTGGAGATAATACTATGGAAATAAAGGGCATTCAAAAGCTCACCCTGCTCGACTACCCCGGCAAGGTCGCCTGCACCGTTTTCACGGGCGGCTGCAATTTTCGCTGCCCGTTCTGCCAGAACTCCGACCTCGTTATCTCGCCGAGGCTGAATCCTACCATTGACGACGGCGAGGTCTTTTCCCTGCTTGAAAAGCGGCGCGGGATGATAGACGGCGTATGCATTTCGGGCGGCGAGCCTTTGCTTCAAGCCGATTTGACCGACTTCATTTCAAAATGCCGCGCATTGGGCTTCCTCGTTAAGCTCGATACGAACGGGTTTCTTGTGGAAAAGCTGCGCCCGATAATAGAGAAAAGAATTGTCGATTATATCGCGATGGACATAAAGGCCGCGCCCGAAAACTACGGAAAGCTCGTCGGAATCAGTGATTTTGACGTTTCACCGATACTCGAGAGCGTTGAACTGATAAAAAGCTCCGGCATGGATCACGAGTTCCGCACCACCGTTGTGGGCGATATGCACACCGCGCGCGATTTCGAGCTTATCGGCGAGTGGCTCGCAAATGAGCCGCATTATTTTCTTCAGAAATTCGTGGATTCCGGCGCGCTGATCGAAGACGGGCACTCCCCCGCCGATGATGATGCGATGCGCGAATACCTGAGAATAGTTCAAAAAAATATCCCCGAAGCAAGGCTTCGGGGCGTGGATTGAGCTTTATTCGCGTTGAATCGCTGTTGATTGCGCTGTTTGCTCCGCTTTTTGCGGGGCTTTTTATTTGAATGAATCCGCCCACCTGCACAACTCCGCCATAGCTTTATTCGCGTCATCTTTATAGAAGGTCAGGTGCAGTTCATACAGTATGCCGCCGTTCAACGCATAGCATGTCGCGCTGTCGTACGGTTCGTCGCCGAAGCTACTATATGCAATGCGCGCCGTTTCGCCGTTTTGAACTTTATATGTGTAGTAGGTTCTGTTGATTATCAAATCCTCGGATTCTGCATCGGATTCTTCAAATGAATAAGAATAAGTATACGGTTCGTCTATGTTGAATCCGTAAGGATAGAAGCCGTATAAAAAGCTGTCGCCGAACCGCTTGCGCACATCGGTCAGGATCCTTATATCTTCCTGCGCATAGATGAAGCCCGTTTCGAGATTCAGCAGGTCATATTTCGAGTAAATATGAATCTCGATACCGTAGACCTCGCTTTCATTCGTTTCCGAATATAAAGCATAGCCTCCGTTCGCGCCGACGCTGACACTTTCAACATGGTAAGGAAAGTGAAAGTCCTTGAGCGCGTCATTGCCCAAATACGCTTCCGTTTCCTCTAAAGAAGCGAAGCTTTCGGTGTAGCAATGCGGAATCGAACTCATGTGGAGCTTATAATTGATTATCTGCTCGCTTATCAACCTTCCCGCATCCCGAATCTCGCCTTTAAAACTCGAAAACGCTATCGGCGCGAGCTTAAAGGTCAAGTTTGCACCTTCATCGGCAGGAACCTCGCGCAGTCTACCTCGCTCAATACAAGCCCTTGTAACGAAAAACGCGGAAACGGCAAGCATCAGAACGGCGGCAACCCAAAACCAAGGCAATTTATGAAGCGGGCGCGCAGCTTCCCTATTGTTCGTGCCAAGTATCAGCTCATCATCGAGCTCGTTTATGGTTTTAAGAAATTCCGAGCTTTTCATTCAATGTACCCCATTTCCTTAAAGCGGGCTTTAAGCTCCTTGCGTGCGCCAAATAGCAACCTCCGAGCCTTGCTTTCGCCGATATCGAGCTTTTGCGATATGGCGCCGATGGGCTCAAAGTACCAGTATCTTTCGATAAAGGCCGCCCGTTTAGCCGCATCAAGCTCTGAAACAAATTCGCGAATAAGCTCTAAAGCGCTCCTGCCGTCGATTATATCATCCTTATCCAAAGAGGACGGGATGAAAGAGCTAAGCTCGGATTCAATCGCCGAAAACTCGTCGCTTCTTACGGGAGCCACCGTTGCGCTTGCCTTTTCAAGAGCACGCATGCGCACGGCCTTTAGAAGGCGTATATGCGCATCGGAATTCGGCGAAAAAGACGCATCATCCAACGCGCTTTCAACGCAAGCATCCGCCGCTTCATCCCTTCCGCAGATATTTTCTGCAATGCAAAGAAGAGCCGCCCCGCTTTCTTTGCGGTAGCGCTCGATTCTGTTTTCTGCTTCGCTCTTTTGTTCAATCATTATTTCATCGTTCATTTCATAATCTCAAGCGGGTATCAAATAATCTCGATATACTCCCCTATCACCGCCAAAAGTGCGTCGGCTTCCTTCGGCGCATAGCGCGGCGAAATCGCGAGAGAGATAAAATCGTATTCGCCCTTGGCTTTAAACTCGGTATAGTCCGAAAACACAGCGAACGGGACCAAGGGTTCCTCGCCGTTCTTCGCTTCAAAGAGCCTTGAAGCAAACGACGAGAGCTTTATATGGCTGTATTCGCCCGCCTCGTTTTTAAAGGCGAAATCGGGGATATCGGGTCTTGACTTTGGGTTGCGGATATTCTCAAGCGCGCTTACCCAGCGAAACGCAAGCGCGAAGAGCAAATAATTGGCCTCATCGAGCTGTTTCATCCTATAATAACGCGGGATATCGGCTCTTTTAGCAGGATCGAGCGTTATCACCGAGTTCAGTACGAAGCCCGGCCCGGGCTTTCCGATGCCGAGGTCGCTATGCGCGTCGATATGCGTCACCTCAAAGGGCACCGCGAGCCTTTCCGCGTTTATAAGCTCGTTCCAGAAGAGAAGCGCGCCGTCGTGCGTTTCAAAGATTCTCCCCGGTATGGGGCGCGACCTATCAAGAGCGCAGTTCTCCTCCAGAAATCGGCGCACCTCGGCCTCGCGCCATGGCTCGTGCCCCGCGAGAGGCGGTCGCTCGCCCAAATCCGCAAGCTCGCAACAATCCGCAAGGAAGAAATCAAGGTCTATATCGAGAACGCGCATCTTTACCTCAAGCCGAGCCTTTTCCACATGGTTTCGCAGCTTCCGCGGTAATGGAAGCAGCTTCCGTTCTTATTCTCGCCGATGCGGGAAAGACCGAGATGCTCGAGAATTCCCTGCGATTTCAGATTATCCTTGTGCGAATAGGCTTCCACGCCTTCCGGGAAGGTTTTTATCGTTTCATAAAGGAAGGCGTATAGCTCATTGAACATACCGCTGCCTTGGTAGACGCGCTTGAACTGAATTTCCTCCATCATGAATGTGGTATCGTTTATGAAATACTGAAAGTAACCGACGAGCTCTTCCACATCCTTTATCAGCACTATTTGGCGTGCTTCCTTCTGCACGGCGGATCCGACCGCATCGAGCCAACCAGGAAGCTCCTCCTCTTCTGAGAGCCCGCTCGGCGCGATCTCATTCATATTCTCATAAAGCAGTTCAAAAAGGCGCGGAAGAAGCTCGTCCGCCTCGGACTTAGCCATGTATTCAAAGCTTATCATATTATTCTCCCTCTATGTTTCGTTTTGTTCTCCCGCTTCTATTATGAACTATTTGAGATGAATTTGCAAGCGAAAAAGCGGAGCAGGCTCCGCTTTAGTGCAATTTCTTTATGAACGCCTATCATTTACCCTTTCCGAATTCCTTGACGACCTTTTCGGCAAAGGAGTTGTCGATAAGTTCCTTAAAAGAGACGCGTGCTTTGAGCTCGCCGTTTGACTCCATGATATCCTGAAGTCTTGTGAATGCGTCCTCGGTCATGACCGGCGTTTTCATCCAGGAGTCGGTGTTTCGGTAGCTTTTTGCAACAATCTCGAGCGTGGCTTCATCCGCATCGGGGAAGGACGATTTCATCGCCTTGGCGACCTCTGCGTCGCTCGCCGACCAAACGAAGACCTGTGCGCGGTAGATGGCGCGAAGAAAGCTCGTTACAAGCTCGGGATCGTTATTGATCGTTTCGGGCATCGTCATAAAGGTCGTGTACGGCACCTCGCCCGATTCAAGGCCGACGTTCGCCACGATATAGCCGCTGCCGTTGCGCTCAAAGAGCGTCGCCGTGGGTTCAAACAGCGTTACGT
This sequence comes from Clostridia bacterium, assembly GCA_017553815.1. The sequence goes on along the minus strand of JAFZJT010000201.1, from coordinate 15,047 downwards.
AGTCGCCCGTGCCGCCCTCGAACGCGCCGCCCATCAGGTTGAACTGTACGTTGCTTATGACCTCAACGTCCTCGCCGGGAGTAAGGCCATGCTGCTTCAGAACGTAGTTGAGCGTCATATAGGGCATTCCGCCGGGTCTGCCGCCGATAACGGATCTGCCGCGCAGCTTCTCCCAAGTAAAATCGGGATCGTCCTGCCTGCCCACGAGGTATGAGCCGTCACGCTTGGTGAGCTGACCTATGACTATCGGATGCGACGCGCTGCCCTCGTTTACAACGTAAACGCCTGTTTCGGGACCCATCAGCGCGAACTGAGCGTCGCCTGCAATAAGTGCTGTCATGCTTTTGTCGCTGCCTCCGCCCGTCACTATCTCAAGCTCGATGCCCTCATCCTCAAAATAACCGAGACCCACCGCGCAGTATAGCGGCGCATAGAAAACGGAGCGCGTGACTTCGTTCAAAACGACCTTCCTCGGTCCGCTCGGTTTGGGAGCACAGCCCACAGCGAGCGAAGCGACGATAAGGACAGCAATAAAAAGAGCAAGAATTTTTTGCATCGAAATAACCTCCGAAAACTTCCTTGCTCTAATAATATTCGGATTTTAAAAAAATGTGCTGGTTTTGTCATACTAAGCTCTGATTAAAAGTGGACTGAAATAACCGAGGAGTTTTTCGTCCTGTCGAAGTCGAACGGAGCGAGGCGATATGGAATATCGTTGAGCGAAGAGAGACCGGGACGGAAAAGAATCGGCAAGAAGTTCGGTTTTAGTCAAAGTTTAGTATCAGTTCTCAATCCTGCCGTTGCCCTGTTTTTTTATAAGCGTTTTGACTCCATAGTGGAAGAAGGACACAACGGCGACCGCAATCGCAAGCCAGTAGAAGTAAAGATGGAAGTCGATCATGCCCCAGATGATATGGATGAAGGTCAGGATTATCGCGATGAAAAACAGACCCGTGGCTATCTTTCCGAACCAATCGGCATATACGACCACCTTTTTTGTATAAAGGATGCTGCCGATAACGATCATCACAAGATCCTTAAGGAAAACTACGAGTAAAACATAGAGCGGTATCTCACCTATCGAATAAAAGCAGCAGAGCACCGCAAAGAGCATCAGCTTATCCGCGAGCGGATCGAGAACCTTTCCCGCGTTGGTGATCCAATCATGCTTTCTTGCGAGATACCCGTCGAGTATATCGGTCAAAAAGGCGGTTAAATAGACCGCCATGCTCCAAGCATATTGCTTTTTGATGAACAAAAACACAAATACGCCAACAAGAACCAATCTGAACGTTGAAAGGATATTAGGAATCTGTTTCATGCCCGCTCTCCATATTTTTCAGAGGATCGTCCGCAGCCGAGATCGCGGCAAAGAAGGATGGTTTGAGCTTTACTGCTTTGCCGCCTGACGGACTATCGTTTCATGCTCAACGTCCGCAAGCGCGCCAACATGTGAAAGACTGCCTGAGAAGAACACGCAGACATGGCCGTCAATGCCGTTATCCGCGACCGTATCCAAGCCGTGCGGAGCGCACTGCATGGACGCCGCAACATCGACGCCGCCTATCTTCACCACGACAGGGCGCTTTAAAAAATTGTATTCGCCTCCGCATACGGCGTCGAAAACGGGCTTTTCATCGGAAGAGAACAGCTCCATCTCGGCGTGATTCGCGCCGCCCGTGAAAACGAGGCGGAAGCTTTCGCCCGTGTTGCAGTCAGTGAGCGTGTAAACGCTTCCGACAGTGAGCTTCGATTCTACCTCGCTCCAATCAACGAGCTTGCCGGTAACAACAAGAGCCGATGCGATCGGGCCGCGCGGCATGTGTACTGAATCGGGTATTGCCACTCGCGGAGCATTTTGGCTGAAGAGCTGTTTCATCGTTTCCGATCCAATCCTTCCGTCCACCGCAAGCGGCGTGCCGTAGCTGCCGCAGCGGGTCTGGAATGCCTTCACCGCTTCGACCGTCATCGCTCTGTACACACCAGTCGGCGGATAGCTGAGATAGCCGAGCTCTCGAAGCCTGATCTGAATTCTCAACACGGCTTCACCCGAATCCCCGTCCGAATAGATGCGCGGAGCACTCGAAGAAGCAAAACTAAGCGCAGACACGGAAAAAAGGAGCAGCAGCGTCATGAATATGCAAGTTGTTCGCCTGAATAACATTATTGCACCTCCCAAGCGGAAAACCGAGTTATCAACATTTATAAGTATATCAAATCCGAAGAAGTTTTTCAACAGAAAAATGCGACCCGCGCAACGAGCCGCATTATCACATAAATCAATATCGGATGCCGGATAAAGCGGCGAATATCATCCTTCGAGAATGCTCCTCTCCTCAAGAACGACGCTCAAAATAATGTTTTCCGAATCACGCATGACCGTAAGCTCGACCGTGACGCCGATTTTCTCGGAGTAGATGTTTCTTTCAAGCGAGGCGTTGTCGGAAACGGAATTGCCGTTTACCGACAGGATCACATCGCCAACGAGTACGCCCGCCTTCGCGGCGGGACTGTCCTCAGCCACGTTTATAACCTTGGGATATGTGTGGAAATCGGTGAAGAAGCCATAGCCGGACAGCGCAACGGTCTCGGTGTCGGCTCCGAAATATGGTCTGCCCGTAACGAAGCCGTAGTCCATGAGATCTCCGATAATATTAACAACGATCGAGGAAGGGATCGCAAAGCCGAGATGAGCCACGTCCTCCGACTCATTTGCGTTTATGATGCCGATGAGCAGCCCGTCCGACGATCTGAACAGACCGCCGCCGGAATTGCCGAGATTTATCGCCGCATCGGTTTGAAGAAGTGGCAGCTCGGAAGATCCGAATTTTATATTTTTATTCAGCCCGCTGATGACTCCGCGAGTGTAGGTGTTTGAAAGCTGACCGAGCGCATTGCCTATGGCGTAGACGTTTTCGCCCACGCGAAGATTGGCGGAGTTTCCGAAGATCGCATGCGGAAGGGACTCTCCGTCTATCTTGATAACGGCAAGGTCGTTTATGCTGTCATGCCCTATGAGCGCGGCTTCGCTGCTCGAGCCGTCATCAAGGTATACGTAGATCTTGTCCGCTCCGTCAATTATATGGTTGCAGGTAACGATATAACCGTCGGCGGAAACGATTACGCCGGAGCCGGAGCCCTTGGCGATGCTCGAATAGCCGCTCTTGGTCATAACGTCGATGCTCACGATGGAGGAAAGCGATCTTTCGATAAGGGAAAGATCCTTGCCGATCGGCGCGACGCCGTCGGAATATGAGATGGAGCCCGAAGGTGAATCGGGGTTGATACGGTTGGGTACCCAAGGCTCCGTAGGAGCTTCGGTCTCAATAGGGGCAGGCATTGGGGTGACCCGTTGCTCCAGAGCAAGCTTTATCTCGGCGTTTTTAATGCCGTTTATAACGAATGCCATCGCGCCGAGAACCGCCGCCACTACAAGAGCGCACGCAATAACTGCCCAAACGGGCATCGTTACTCTCATGCGCTCGTTTTTCTTGCTTTCGTTGTTATCAGGCGGAATACTCCGATCCTTCGGCTCGGAATTCTTGAAACCGAAGGGCATATTTTTTTCGTTGTAATCCATTATTTGCTCCTCAGTCGATCACCGTACGGCATCGATCGGCTGAATGCGCCGGGTTATTAAACCGATTTAACCCGGCTGCGGCCAAATCATCTCCTCCTGCCGAACGGATGAAATATCCACATAAAGATTATAGCATCAAAATGTGGCCATGTAAGCAAATAATTTATCTTTTTTATTGACGAAATGTGTATTTATTTTGTCATCCCCTCCCATTTCGGCAAATTACCCGCACTAAAAAAGCATCATTGACAATAAAATGCTTGAAACCGGCATGAAAATGCATTATAATTGAAATGATAATCCATCGACGGAGGAACGGCGCAATGGCAGCTAAGCAGCAGATATTGATCTGCGATGATCAGCATATCATCCACGAAACTCTCGGCGTATATCTTAAAAACGAGGGCTTTGATTATATTTCCGCTTATGACGGCGATCAGGCACTTGAGGAATTCAACAAGAACAAGCCAAGCCTCATCATCCTCGATTTGATGATGCCCAAGAAGAGCGGCATCGACGTTTGCAGGGCGATCAGGCAGACGAGCAACGTTCCGATAATAATGCTTACCGCAAAATCCGAGGAGATCGACCGCGTTCTCGGCCTCGAGTTCGGCGCGGATGACTATATCGTTAAGCCCTTCAGCGCGCGCGAGGTCGTTGCCCGCATAAAGGCAGTGCTTCGCAGATTCAATATGCAGGAGGCGGAACCCGCGCAGGTGCTTCGCTACGGCAATCTCGAGATCAACATCAACAACTATGACGTTCGTATCGACGGCGACCGCATAACGCTCACTCCCAAGGAGGTCGAGATCTTCCAGCTCCTCGCCTCCCATCCCGGAAAGGTGTTTTCAAGGGAGAAGATCCTATCAATCGTTTGGGGCTACGACTACTACGGCGACACCCGCGCCGTTGACACACAGATCAAGCGCATACGGCAGAAGATCGCCCATCATGCCGAGCGCGGCTGGTCGCTTCGCACGGTTTACGGCGTTGGCTATCGCTTCGAGGTTTATGCCGACGGCGAACAGCCCCGACAGGATATCGACCTTGACGACGAGTACGCGGATGAGTTCAGAGAGTAATATCCGTCCTTGATATCGGCGGAGCACGCTCAAGTGTTCCGCCGTTTTATAAATTCTCCGAATACTCTTTCTAAATACTAAACTTTGACTTAAACCTGACTTCTTGTCGGTTGTTGTCCGCCCTGGTCTCTCTTCGCTCAACGATACTACATATCGCCCCGCTCCGTTCGACTTCGACAGGACGAAAAACTCCCCGGCAATTTAGTTCGCTTTTAATCAGAGCTTAGTATTAATTAAATACTTTAGTGATCGTCAATAGATGAACAATATAAAACGCTCCAGCTTATTCAGAATAGTATTCTTTATAGTAAGCGCAACTATGACCTTCGTTGTTGCGATCATTGCCGTACTCTTTTCCGTCTTCGGACACGATCTCTACGTCAGCTACAAGACCGAGGATCTTATGCCCAAGGCCAAAGCGCTTTCAAACCATGTGACGAAGCTGTATATGGAGAATGCGGACTGGCATACGATCGCGCGGATGGTCTATTCCGAGGAATACTCCATTCCCGAAGCTTCAACTTATATCATCGAAGCGAAAGGCGGCAAGATAATATCCAGCGATGATCGTACCGAGGCCGATGATCCGGAAACCAAGGATATCGTAAAACAATGCTTCGATCGCGTTATGAGCGGCGAGCAGGTATCGATGCCGAGGGCTTCCCTCGGCATAGTTGTTGGCGTTCCCATATACGACGGATCGGATAATGTGATCGGTGCGGCGATACTCATACATCGCGGCTCCGTGATCAGTGACCGTTTGAACAGCGCCGCGCTGCAATTCGGCCTTTTGATGTTTGCGATCCTGCTTTTGGCGCTGATCCCTTCCATCCTCGTTTTCCGCTTTGTAACAAAACCCATCAAAAACATTTCCGAGACTGCGCTTGCAATGGCAAACGGCGATCTTGACGTGCGCGCCGTGCCAAAGGGAAGCTTTGAATCTCAGCATCTTGCCGAGTCCTTCAACACTCTTGCAGAAGCGCTGAAGAACACGATCGATCATCTCGTTGTTGAAAGAAACCGCCTCAGCACGGTGCTCGACGGTATCGGCGAGGGCATCATCGCAGTCGACAGACACGGCGTTATCACCCATTTCAACTCCGCATCACTCAAGCTTTTGGGCGGCAAGCTTGACGCGCTCCCCGCTTCGCTTCCCTCCTATTCGAGCGTTGCCGATATCGTGCTTCGCGCACTTGATACCTCTGCGAAGGCGCGCGGCACAGTCCGCGTTGTGGATCGTTTGCTTCGCATTTCCGCAACCCCGATATACGAGGCCAACGGCTCGCTCGTAGGCGCTGTTACGCTCATAAGCGACGTTACCGAGAGCGAGAGGCTTGAGCAGACGAGGCGCGATTACGTTGCAAACGTCAGCCATGAGCTGCGCACCCCGCTCGCTTCTATAAGAAGCCTTTCCGATGCTCTGAACGACGGGCTCATCACCGACGAAGCCGATCAAAAGCGCTATTACGGCTATATCCAGCGCGAGGCAATAAGGCTTTCGCATCTTATCGACGATCTTCTTGAGCTTTCAAGACTCCAGAGCGGCGGCGTTGCCTTCTCAAAGGGCAAGGTCGAGCTTTTCGAGATCGCTTTTGACGTTGCGGACAGGATGAACGATCTTGCGCACAGGCACGGCAAGAGGGTCAAGCTGAAGCTTCGCGAGGGCGATTATCTTGCCAATACGAATGCGGATCGCATCGAGCAGGTGCTCATAGCGCTTACCGACAATGCGATAAAGCACGGCCTTGACGGATGCGATGTTTGCATCGATATGAAGCTCACTGCCGATAAGCAGCGATACCTTTTCACCATCAGCAATCCCGCTGAGATCGAGCAGACGGATATCGATCATATCTTCGAGAGATTCTACAAGGCGGATCACGCGCATTCGGGCGAAGGCACGGGGTTAGGCCTTGCAATAGTTTACGAGGTTCTCAATCTGCTCGGCGAGACGATCGACGTTGAGTATTCCGACGGTGTGATACGCTTCAATTTCACCGTTCTTCGCGATGAGAGCGACTCCGATCACTTTGAGCTATCAGCGAGTGACAACAAGCCGAGCGGTACGGTGACTGATCCCATGAATACCGAGGCTGCGCCCGACGAAAGCGCCGATACCGTTTCTTAACATGAGCGATCCAACGAACGAAAAACAACATACAGGTCTTGATCTTACAAGCCGCACCGAATCGGAGTGCGGCTGTATGCTTTGCCCGCTTTCATGCGGCGCCGACCGCGCCGTTGAGCGCGGCGTTTGCGGTGTCGGCGGCTTCTCAAAATCCGAACTCGGCGATCGTGAGCCTTACTTTTGCGCGCATATCGCGCGAGCGGCAAGGCATTTTTATGAGGAACCGCCGATATCGGGCACGAGGGGCAGCGGTGCGATCTTCTTTTCCGGCTGCAATATGGCATGTATCTTCTGCCAGAATCACGATATCAGCCAAAGCATCAAGGGCAGAGTGTGCGACGCTTCCGAGCTCGCCGATATCATGCTTCGGCTCGAAAAACTCGGCAGCCACAACATCAATCTCGTTACCCCGTCGCCGCATACCGAGATTATAAAAAAAGCGCTGATAAGAGCGAAGCAGGCAGGACTCGGCATTCCCATAGTCTATAATACCAATTCGTATGAGAAGGTCGAAACGCTCAAGATTCTCGAAGGGCTTATCGACATATATCTTCCCGACCTTAAATACAAAAGCTCCGTCGCAGCGAGAAAATACAGCGCACGAGCCGATTATTTCCCCGTGGCCTCCAAGGCGATCCTCGAGATGCAGCGTCAGTGCGGCGTTCTTCAAACCGATGAAAACGGCATAGCTCTTCGCGGGCTCATCGTGCGTCACCTCGTTCTTCCCGGCTCGGTTGATGAGGCACGCGGGGTGCTCGACTGGATAGGCGAAAATCTTCCTATCGAAACGCATATCTCGCTTATGAGCCAGTACACGCCGTTTGGAGCTCTGCCCAAGCCGCTCGACAGACGGCTTTTAAAGCGTGAATACGACCGCGCGCTCGATCATGCGCTTTCGCTCGGGTTTTCAAATATCTACACGCAAAAGCTTTCATCAGCAAGCAGCAGCTTTACGCCCGTGTTCAACGGCTATTTTGAGTAGCCTTATGCGGCGATCCGACACCTATATGTGACAGTTAGTTTAATTCGGATAAAGGTTTATTCTATAAAGGCTTATTTTAACAGTCACTTTTTTCGCGTCCAAGTGCATACTACAAATTAGGTCTGATCATAATAGGCCGAGTTTTATATAGAATGCATCAAGGAGCGATCATGCCGCAGTACTCCGTATTCACCAATGAATATGAGGCCGATATCGTTAAACTTCTTAAACAACGGCTTTTGACGCGGGAAACCGACGAGGCAAGCAGGCTCTCGGAAGCGTTACAAAACTGTGCTTCCGGCGAAGGAAGCTGCGCCAGAATAAGCATAGAAAACGATTCCGAGCTTGCCGTCTGCTGCGATGCGCTCAGCGAATTGATCTGTTTTGATCTGAGAAGCTGCGAAATGTCCGAAATGCTTGATCGATTTAACATTGGAGAGGAGAAGAAGCGCGGAATCCTCGAAAGCGCGCTCAGATATTCCGAATACTGCGTTGGTTCTTCTGCTTTAAGCGAAAGCCTGAAGCGCTATTTTGCCGAAAACGAGCGACTGAACCTTGAAGGCTTCATACGCTTCAGATTTCGCGACAGGCTTGAGGTTTGGCGCGCCGCCGTTGACTCCGCGATCGCTGATGAGTTTGAAAGCGATGAGCATTCGGAGCTTCTCGAACTGCTCGGCATCCTTTCCGTGCTGAATGACGATCAGGACTCGGTTACGGTTATCCTAAACCCCGATGAGAGCTGCACCATCATGAGCCGCACCGCGTCCGCGCCGGCATCAAGACGCATAAGAATTGACTGCACTCCGGGAAACGTCGACGGCGCGCTCCACATGCTCGGGACGTTGGATCCCAAGCGCATTGCGCTTATAGATCTGAGCTTCGGCGCGTGCGAAGAATTGAAAAAACGCATTTTCGAGCTGTTTACCGTTGAGTGAAATTGACTTTTAGGGCGGATCATATAATCCAGGAATCAATAAATATACTTTCGTTTTAGTAAAAATAATGTTGAAGAAAAGTATTATCCATGTTATAATGGTTCGCCAACAACCTTGCGCCCACGGGCGCCATAAGACCATAAGGAGGTGAATTAAGTGAAAAAGTACGAAAGCCTGTATGTTATCGTGCCCGAGCTTAATGAGGAGGAAACCAAGTCCGTAATCGATAAGTTCAACGGCATCATCACCGCTAACGGCGGCGAGATCGTTAAGGTTGACGAGTGGGGCAAGCGCCGTCTTGCATACCCCATCGACTACAAGAACGAAGGCTACTATGTTCTCGTTGTTTTTGAGAGCGAAGGCAATCTCCCCTCGGAGCTTGAGCGCAACATGAAGAACGATGAGAAGATCATGCGCTACAAGGTTACCGTTCATCACGAGTAATTAATGCGCAGCAGAAGCCGAAGGACGCTATTAGAAAGGAATTCACACTATGAACAAGATTTTTTTGATCGGCAATCTTACAGCGGATCCCGAGATGCGCACCACGCCCAACGGCGTTAACGTGTGTACCATGAATATCGCCGTCAACCGCAGGTTCTCCTCCGCCCGTGAGGAGCGCCAGACCGATTTCTTCCGCGTTACCGCGTGGAGGCAGCTCGGTGAAAGCTGCGGCCGTTTTCTGAGCAAAGGCAAGAAGGTTTGCGTTGTGGGCGAGCTTACCGCGCGCACCTATGAAGCTAAGGACGGAACGACGAGGGTTTCCCTTGAAGTTACCGCCGATGAAGTCGAATTCCTCTCCCCGCGCGAAAACAGCGGATACCCCAATCAGGGCGGTTATCAGCAGCAGGGCTATGCGCGCAACTATCCCCCGCAGGATCATGGTGCGCATAATCAGGGGCAGAACAACGGTTGGCAGGCTCCTCCCCAGCAGAACCCCAATGAATTCGCGGGTACTCCCCTGAATCCAAACAGCAGTTCTCCCGACGGCTTTACCGAGATCAACGATGATGATTTCCCGTTTTAATTTTGCGAAAGGAGTAAGTTTCAATGGAAGACCGCAAAATGAGACCCCGCGTCAGAAAGTCCAGGCGTAAAGTCTGCCAGTTCTGCGTTGATAAGGTCGATCATATCGATTACAAGGACGCTGCAAAGCTTCGCAAGTTCATCACCGAGCGTGGCAAGATCATGCCCCGTAGGATGAGCGGCGTATGCGCAGAGCATCAGAGGTCGCTTGCGACCGCTATCAAGTCCGCTCGTCAGGTCGCGCTTCTGCCCTACGTTCAGGACTGATAACAATTAGAGCAATAATAATGAATGCCGCAGGCTTATGTCTGCGGCATATTTGTGCTCATTCAAGATATCAATTCAATTATTCTTTGTGAACGATCACAAGATCGCCGTCCACAAATCCACATGCTACGGCAACGATCGATTTTAGAATGCCGGAAAACTTACCGTTATCAAGGTATCAGCCTATCCCATCTATGCACATAGTCAAAGCATTCTACCAGTTATCCGAGCTGAAGAAAAACAAATCCTCCGCGCTTGAATAAACTTCGTCACACGCCCAATTGGCATCTTCAACATCAAAGCGTTCAGCTCCGATGAGTTGAACGGAAAAACCCGCTTCTTGCTCATCGGTGTTTTCATAAAGATTAAAACAGAATGCAGCAATATTGATTGGCAGAGGTTGTGAAAGCAGCGAGTTCAGCCACTCCTCAAACTCTTGATACACCATCATTTTATCTCATCCCTTATCATGGGCATGCTCATGCACCTCGGGCCGCCTCTGCCGCGGCTGAGTTCGCCGCCGGGTATGGGACTGACCTTGACGCCCGCTTTATCGATAAGCTCGTTTGTGATGACGTTGCGGTCGTATGTTATGATGCTGCCGGGCGCCATCGCAAGCGAGTTTGCGCCCATATTCCAATGCTCGCGGCGGTACTGGATCGGATCGCCGCCCGCGACCTCAACGAATGTGACCTTGTCGATGCCGAGCGCGCGCTCAAGTATCCTTTCAACGGGATCGGTGGTCAGCGTTACGCGCAGCTCGCCGTTGCCGCCCGGGGTAATCTCGTACACGTCGAACCACTTATGCGCGATGCAGGGATGCGCAAGGAACTTATCGTGGTCTATATGCGTCATCAAAACGTCGAGATGCATATAGGTGCGGGTGTTTGGGTTCTTAAACAGAAGCACCTTCTCATAGCCGCGCTCGAAGAGGGTCTTTGAAAGCCTTTCGACGGCCGCAACAGTCGTTCTTTCGCCGCTTCCGATCGCAATGCATTTATCGGAGAGCGAGAGCACGTCGCCGCCCTCGATGCCGTCGCCACAGTTGTAATCGTAGAGCAGATCGACGCCGCCCTCGCCGAAATACTCGCTGTACTGATGGATATAACGGATGAAAAGCGTTTCCCTCATACGCGCGGGCATGCACATCGCGGATACGGCGATGCCCGTCCCGAGGCTGAAGCTGATATCGCGTGTGAAATACAGATTGGGAAGCGGATCGGTCAGGAAGGGATAATCCTCCTTGACGTAATATTGAATGGGCTTGCGCTCAAGCCCCGAAAGATCATCGCGGGTTATGCCCTTGGCGACCGCGTCGAAGAGCTTTTCATGCGGCACGGATCTTAAGTACTCGCGAACGGCCTCGGTAAGGCTGAGACCCGAAACGCCGAGGCGCACGAAATCATCGATAAAAGCATTCTTTACCGCTTCGTCCTTCACGACCTCTCGGAACATATCCTCGATATAGACGACCTCAACGTCGTTCATGCGAAGGATGCCGGCGAAAATGTCGTGCTCCTCCCCCGCCCTTCTGACGTCCGGGGTGTCCTCCGCGAGCATCCTCTCAAGATAATCCGGCATGAGGTTATTCAGCTCTACGCCGGGACGGTGCAGCATGACTCGCCTGAGCCTGCCTATCTCGGATTTTACGTTTATCTTGCTGTTCATGTTTTCCTCCTGAAAAGCGATTGGCCTTTGTTCTTCACCGCTCTATTATAGCATATCTTTATTTGGTATGCAAACCGAAATGGGCATCTGTTTTCATTCAAAATAACCTATGTTCGAAGCTCAGATTTGGTAACCCTTGCACAAATCCTTTTTTTGTTATACAATATAAGCTGTCGGGCGGTTTTGCGCCTTGCCATCCCACCTGTCAAGGAGGATAAAGCCATGTCCTATTCGGGCAGAATGCAGAACAATCACTATTACAGCGTCTTTTTCGCGCCGCGCGGACGCGACAGGATGTATGACCTCGGAATGCAGATCGCGCAGATGTATCTTAGCCCCTACGATAAGCTTATCGGCATAATCGGCGAATCGGGCTCGGGCAAAAGCATGCTTATCAAGGGTATGTTCCCGGGGCTTGAGCTGACGAACGACGACGACGGCGTCAACACCCGTCCCCTGCCGCTTATTGATCAGAGCGAATACGGCTTCTTCACCGCGCACACCTATCATCTGGATATCCGCTTTGAGGCGGCGTTCACCCAGCTTGGCGCGCTCGCCGAAGCGATAACCCGCGCCGTCAAGAACGGCAAGCGCGTTATAGTCGAGCATTTCGACCTAATCTATCCGCTTATGAGCGGCATGAATGCAAACCTTCTTATCGGCATCGGTGAGGAGGTCATAATCACCCGCCCCACGATTTTCGGCCCGCTCCCGGGAGAGCTTCACGAGCGCGTTGCAAGAAGCGTTGAGCTTCGCAGAATGACGCATACCGCCGAGGACCTTTGCGAGGCCTACCTCGGCGAGGATGAGCTTGCACGCTGCCATCATCGCGATATCAAGCACGGCTTCGTGCTCTCCTTCCCCGAGCATCCCCCGGAGGTCGACCTTCAGGCGATGGAGGATTACGTCAACGAAGCGATAAAGAAGGATCTTCCGATCTCCTATGTAGACGATATGCATGTTCGCATAGGCGATAATGTTCAGCCCTGCAGCGGCCCAAGAACGCATGTTGCGAGCACCGGCTGCATAGAGGGCTTCCGTCTGTTGAAGCGCATCGTCTACGATCCGATGGAATCCTGCTACCTCATCGCTGGAAGGGTCGGCCCCGGCGCCGGCGGCGACAGCATCGACGACGTAAACGATATCTCGACCGATTAAGAAAGCCTTTACAGCACTAAGCCCCCGGGAGTGCTCCCGAGGGCTTTTTATTATTGAAAATCAGCGAATTATTATTGGCGAAAACCTGCGCTTAGATATTCTCGTTTCTGAGCGCTTCTATCGGATTATCCTTCTTGATCCTGCCCGTTTGATAGAGCATCGATGCGAAAACCACGATGAAGATGCCGATCACCGCAATGCCGATCGCCGTCCACGGCAGTTCAAACGGAAGCACGGTCATATTGCCAACGGCCAAATCAATGTTGAAGGTGATAAAGATCGCTATCGGCAGGCCGATAATAAGCGCTTTGCTTCCATAAAGCAAGCACTCGTAGTTCATCATGCGGTTCATGCCCCGCTTGGTCATGCCCATCGAGCGCAGCATCGCGTAATCGCGCCTTCTCAGAGCCACGTTCGTAGTGATGGTGTTGAACACGTTCGCCGCCGAGATCAGCGTTATCAGCACGATAAAGCCGTAGGTAAATACATTCAGTATGGTCAGCAGATTATCTATGACGCGGTTGTTTTCATGCGCGTCGTAGAGCGAGCTTGGATTGAACGCGATCCCGCGCTCAACAAGCACCTCTTTGAACTGCTTGGCGGCGATTCGACTGTCCGCACTGCGCATGCAGACCGCCGCTTTTTGCTCGCCGTACTCCCCCGGGTACGTGGACAGCGGGAACGCGATCTGTATGCCGCTTCGCATGTCCATATACCTTTTCAGGCCGAGGGGGGCGTTATCGAGCAGAGCGCCGATCCTCACGCGCTCGAAATCAAGCGGCACTTGACGGGCTTCGGTCGAGCCGTTTTCGCCGTCCTTCCCGTCTTGGTAGGAGATCGCGATAAGCTCCCCGCTGCCGTACTCCCCGCCGCTCCAGCGCACCTCGGTGTGTTGTCCGGCCTTATAATAATCAGCGCAGTTTGCAATAAGGAAGCTGTCCGCGCCGTCCTTGAAAACGCCGAAACGCGAGATTTTATCAATGCTTCCAAGCTGCGTATACTCAACGCTTCTTGCCACGTTCACAACCAGCGCCGTCCTGTTCGCTTCATCGGTGAAGGCGCTCATATCGAGCCCCAGCTCCGAGACAAGCTTTTCAAAATAGGCGTCGTCTATATAGTAAACATGCGCATTCGGGCGGAAAATCGCAGGATCCGAGGGGCGGTTTGACTCGGCGGCTTCGGCGTATTCTGTCGTTATCGTGCCGTCATCAGCGATGAAGAATGTTTCTCCGGGCGCGGTGATGATCGCGCAGGCATCGTCTGTAAAGGGCTCAAGCGCGGACTTGACGGTATCGAACTCCGATACATTCATTTCATAGTTATACAGAAGGTCGAAATTCGATCCGTCGCCAACCAGCTCCGAAACCGATACGCTCTTTTTGAGATACATCGTGAAGGCGCTCGCCGTTATGAACAGCACGAGGCTCATCACGAGCGAGAATACCGTTGCGCGGTACTTTTTCTTGCTGCAGTGGTAATAGTTTTTCGAGAGCATCCCCTCCGCGCCGAAGAGCTTTAAAAAGAGCTTTGAGCGGCGCGGCTGCTTTCCCTTTGCCGCAACGTCGCGTGTCTGTCGGATGGCTTCAAGCGGCGAAACGCGCATGGCTCGCTTGGATGGTATCCACGCGGAAACCAGCACCGTAACGATCGAGATGACGGCCGATACGAGAAGCGCAGCCGGGCTTACGCTCAAGCGAAGCGTTACTCCGTCCATGGAGTTGGTCGCGGTTTGTGCAACTATATCCTTGAGAAAATGCAGGGTAAGGCCCGTGCCGAGAAGGCCCGCCGCAATGCCGATGGGCACCGCGATAAGCGCGAGCACGAAGGCTTCGTACAAAACCGAGGAGCGAAGCTGTTTTTTCGTTGCGCCGACCGAGGAAAGGATTCCGAACTGCTTCGTGCGCTCCGATACGGAGATGGCAAACGCGCTGTAAATAAGCGACACCGAGCCCGCGAAGATGAGCGCGCAGATTATCGTTCCCATCGAGATGAGCGTCCTTTTGAGCGAGTTGTTCTTGATCGCGCCTTCGAGCATCAAAAGCTCGTTATTCAGGTCTGTTTCATCGGTTATCCCGTACTTGGCAAGCGTTCCTTCGAGATTCTTCGCCGGGGAATCGACCTTGAAATAGCACCGATACACCGCGCCCTCGTCGATGCTGTTCTTTCTGGTGATAACAGAGTAGCCCGGCGCATAGTAGCCCTCGAACGAGGGGCGCTTGAT
>JAFZJT010000020.1 GCA_017553815.1 Clostridia bacterium | reverse complement strand
TCATATGTTGAATCTATTTCATCCGAGAAAGAGAAATCCGGAAGGTTTTGTTGCTGCAGTGACAGTTGGAAAATTGAAACGAGGTTATGCAGCC
The DNA here is from genome assembly GCA_017553815.1 of Clostridia bacterium. The sequence goes on along the minus strand of JAFZJT010000020.1, from coordinate 3,849 downwards.
ATTGAGCACGCGTTATAACGCCTTCGTCATATATTTTCGACGATGCAGCATACATCGGTTCATCTATAGCGCAGGGCTCGGTTTCCAGTATAGAACTATCGTATGCTGTTGATTCAATATCATAATCTTGAATCGAATACTGATAGTTCGACACCGGGCCAATATCATAATTTGAGTAATTCGGTGTATCCGAAAAAGCAGTCTGCACAGCTTGCACAAGCTGTTGTTCCCGCATAACTTGCTCGTTAGATGCCGCAAGCGTCCCGATGGGTAAGATTACCATCACCGTCGCAAGCACTACAGCAAGCGCGACCTTCAAGTGTTTCTTCATTTGGATTTCCTCCTGTATATTGATTATTTCACAACGTTCACATCATGAAGCGTTATGCTTTCATTTTTGTTTCGCAGCAGAGCCACGAAAGAGGCTGATTCTTTGGCAGCAGTGACAAATCTGCATGCAAGAGCGCCTATAAGCAGTTAAAATTTGTTTTTCAATATTTTAAGTATAGCACAATCGATTAATAATATCAATAGTATATAGACTATTTCTCCCAATATTAATAGGCTATAATGTATCAGCACAAAAGGAGCTTTGCAATGAACAGCATAGTCAAAAGACTCGGGCAGCGTATAAGGAACTACAGAACAAATCTCGGTTTAAGTCAGGAAAAGCTTGCGGAACTCGCAGGTTGCCATCCTACTTATATCGGACAGATTGAGCGCGGCGAGAAGAACGCTACTATTGAAAGCTTAGAAAAGATTTCATCAGCTTTAGGCGTTTCATTATCAAAATTGTTTGAAAAGATAGGTTCTGTTGAAAACTCCGAAAGTGGCCGCAATATTCCACTTGAATGCTATGAGCTGCTTTCATCTCAAACGCCTTCTGAACAAGAACAGATTCTCAAAATAATTATTGAAATGGTTAAATACAAAAATGATTCTGTTGCTTAAGCAGTGGAATGGTCTTCCGATGTAACTATTAGCAATGGTAGTCTTTTGGTCTTAATTGCACTCAAGATCGCTCAGCGTAACGCATATAGTTGCTTTTTCCCATTTAAAATGCTATAATGACCGTGTTGCGTGACAACACAATGACAACAAAAGTCATGATAGCCTATGATTTATTGATAATGTGAATACTCTTGATAACTTGAGTTAAACAGCCAATACAAAACTGTTTAAGTTTGTGTTTCAAGGAGCGAGTGGGAATAAGCTTGTCAAAATCCTAATCTTTTATAGAGGAATATGCCTTTAGTACGCAAGAAAATTCTATTATTCTCCATCATAGCCGCGCTGCTGTTTTCGTGCGCATGCGCCGGAACGCCTTCGGGCGGCGTCGAGCCCACGGTTTCGCCCGCGCCGCGCGTGCCTTATTCCGCGTCGCATTACATCAGGTATTGGCCGGAGGATGCGGACTACGAGAGCTGCGATTATTCCTGCGTTGTGGAGCTTCCGGAGTTCGACGGCACCTATACCGCCGCGTTTGCGATGAACAGGGCGGTGCAGGGCTATCTTGAGGATCTGCAGGCGCGGATCGAGAATGAATACCTTATTAAGGCTTCCTCAGAGAAGCCGCATACCGAGGTCACGCTCGCGGTTGAGTACTTGCCCGGCTGCACCGATATCATTTTCACCGAGGCGCACTCCTACGGCGACACGCCCTACGAATACACCTACACGCTGATGCTCGACGATTTCGGCAACGAGCTAAGCCTTGCGGATATCTTTTTGGATTACCACGCCGAATCGCGCGTTTCCAAGCTTGTTGCCGAGCAGATGAACTGCGACGAGGTGCGCGCCATGGCCGCGGTGGATATCATCCACGGCGCAAAGGCGACGCTTGCGGGCTGCACGGTGTTCGTTCGAGCCGGCGTTATCGCGCCGCTTGAGGAGGGAGAGAAGGCTATCGACTTTTCGTTTGCACAGCTCTCCCCCGCCTCCGAGCTTGACGCGCTGAATCAAAAACAGTATGAAGCTGTGACGGAGCTGCTTTGTTTCGTTGCAAACGCCGCCGCCGTGCGTCAGGAGAATATCACGGGCGGCGCGCTCAGCGAGTTTGAGGCAAGCTCGTTCATGGGCGAATTCATCAGGACTCGCGGCATCCTTCCCAAGGCGGGCAGAATCGATATCAAAAAGAGCGAGTTTGAAGCTTACTATCGCTCGATTTTCGGCACGGATTTCCCCGGCATCGATACGGACGGACACGATATCAAGCTTGAAAACGGCGTTTACTCCATCCGCGATTCCGCCAAGCAGTACGAATACCATGTGGATATCCTCGACGCGTACGAGCAGACGGATGGGCTCGTTATCACGGGCGATATGGTGTTCGGCGCGTTCGGCTATGCTTTTTCAAGCTACGTTTGCCATGTTCGCGTCGTGCTCGAGCGCTCTAACGACAGCCCGTATGGATTTAGGCTCGTTGAGTTCGTTATGAGCTGACGGTTTGATTGCATTATTTACATATTGTTCTAAAAGAAAAACAGCCGCTCGGCTGTTTTCTTTATATGCATCATTCATTTTTGCTTTGCCATTTCATTCCCTGCGCCCCTCTTCCCCGCCGACTTGATAAGCAGAGCGGCGGCGAACGCCGTCACCGGTACGGCGAGCACGAGACCGAGGGAGCCCGCGATGCTGCGGATGACCTCCATCATGGTATCGTTGTTGTTCAGAAGCTGATAGAACTGCATACCGGAGGCGGTCATGATTATCACGAGATTGAGCGAGCTTCCCATAAAGGCGAGAATAAGGGTGTTCGTCATAGTGCCAATCATATCGCGGCCGATATTCATTCCGGATGAGAAGAGCCTTTTTACGGGGAGCGATGAATCGACCTCGTTTATCTCGCAGACGGCGGAGGCGATGCTCATTGCAACGTCCATCACCGCGCCGAGGCTTGCGATGATGATGCCCGAAACGAGCAGGCCGCGCACGTTTAGGGTCGTGTTCTCGATGGTGCGCGACTCATCAAGGAGCCACTCCGCTTCCTCCATCGTTAGGCCCGAGACCTTCGCAATTGCGCCCGCGAGTGCCGCTATGCCCGCAGAGATCAGTACGCAGAGCAGGGTTCCGATCAGAGCGGCGAGCGTTTTCTTGCTTGCACCGCCGATAAGCGTGAAGCCGAAAGCCGCGATGAATACCGAAGTGATCAGCGTGATCAGGATAGCGGAATACCCCTTGAGCCACATCGGAATGAGAAAAAGGATTATCGCGAGCAATGAATACACGAGCGCGATAAGGCTCTTGACTCCCTTCCATCTTCCGACGATCGCCACAGCTATAACGAAAAGCGCGATGAGGGCGGCGTACAGCCGGATGTAGTTGTAATTGACGATGCTGAGCTGATAACCCGCTTCGCGCGAGTCCTCCGTCAGCATGACCGTCAGCACCGTGCCCTCCTTTGCAAGCTTTTCATGCATCGGGCCGAGGTAGTTCATAACGGGCATACGCTCGCCCTTGTGTCTGCCGGTAATAAGCTCCAGATCAAGCGACTGCGAGCCGCGAAGGGCATGCTCGGAGTCCTCGTCCACGGTGTAGTCGTTGTTTATGACCTTTTTGACACGCGCAAGCTCGTATTCGATTGTGTAATAGGGGTTATACTCCTTCGGCTCGCTCCTTCTTGCAATAAAAAAGCCCGCGATCAGCGCGATCAGCGAAAAAAGTATGACGGCAAAACCGACCGTCCTCTCTTTACTCTTAATATCTTTCATCTATCGACCGTTTCCTATAGTATTAATTTTGGGGCTGCGCCGCAAAGCGGTGCAGCCCCAAGCAGCTTATCACATAATGCCCATCACCATTCTTGCGTAGATAAGCGCATCCAGCATGGTGACCTCACCGTCGCCGTTC
>JAFZJT010000200.1 GCA_017553815.1 Clostridia bacterium | reverse complement strand
GCGGGATGAAAAGAGCGGCGAACGCTTTTTTTGCGAACGCCGCGAGGAAATTATCAATCAGCATAGTAGGAATAGTTCATTGTATCATAATGATCTCACTGAAAAGGTAGAAAGAGGTTATTATTGTTCCTTCTTTATAAGCTTAACAACAGCAGGTACGGCACCCAATCCCAAAAGGCCTTTGGCTTCATACTGAATTACTTCAAAATCATACTCTTGAATAGAGAGGCCAAACTTTTTTAGACCGTTTTGAATTGCATCATCGACGGACTTTCCCTGTGCCCAAACTATTGAGAAGTCGCCCGGGTTAAAACTGTGAGCCCCCGAGCCCATACGTCGCGCCAGGGCATCTCCCCAAAACTTATCTAATTCTTTTTCTCTGTGCCAAGCAGAACCATAGAAGGCTATTTCCGGAATAAACTCAGGAAATTGGATTTTTCTCAGTTTGGTGCAACCCTTGAAAACTGTTGGGCATTGTAATCGCTCCACCTCATGGAAGGGTAATACACGCCTTAAAAAATCGGTTGGAACGTAAAAGTCCACGGCACTGTTAGGAATGATAATGCTTTTAAGACTTGAACAGTTTTCAAATGCAGAATGGTCAATTTTAGTAACACTTTCCGGAATAACAACATCGGATAGCGCTTCACAGCCTCTAAAAGCGCTACTTTCAATACTGGTAACACCATAAGGCAATTCTATACGGGAAAGACTGCCGCATTCAGAAAATGCAGATGCTTCAATAGTGATTACAGTCGGGGGAATTTCAATTGTTCTAAGTTTGGAGCAGCCCATAAATGCATAGCTGGGTATGCTTGTTATGCCATGAGGAAGATTGATGCTTTCAAGGCTTGAACAGGATTCAAAAGCGCGTTCGCCAATATTTTTCAAGTTTTTTGGTATAACAACGCGTTTAAGAGAACTGCAACTTTTGAATAATCCATATCCGATTTCCTGTACGCTATCGGGAATAACGACACTGGTAAGACCGATGCAACCATAAAAAGCATCGGTGTTTATGACGGTTACAGTTTCAGGTATTACAACGTCCGTTGCCGCGCCGGTATACTTAACAAGCTCTCCCGCGCAGATAACAAAATCCGCAGAGTTTCCACCGAAAATATTCACAACACCTGCTTGGATATTGTTGGTTACGTTGTAATTGTTTATTGCTTTCTCAACAATAAACGCCGAACCGCAATGCTCGCATATCGCGGCATCCTTTGCATTATCGACTTCGAGGTTTGCACCGCAGTTGGTGCATTTTGCGTTTACAAGCGGCATGGTTTTATCCTCCAAATGCGTTTTTTTAATTATATCACGAAAAAAGGCATAAGAAAAGCGCTTTTATCTTCTCTCCGTTATCATCTCCACGCCCTCGGGCAGGTTTTTCATCCTTTCCCGCAAGAAGGTGGGATAGAAATAGGCGTCCTCAAGCGCGTTCACGTCGAGCCATTTGAACTCGAGCGTATGGTGGCGTTCATTTATAATGAAGCTTTCGCCGCGGGAGAGAAGGTCGGTGCTCGAGCAATCGACGAGCAGATAGAAGCAAATTTCGTGGAAACGTTCGCCGCTGCCCTCCTCGGTGAAGAAGCTTTGCGCGATATAGAGCGGGCGAACTACGGAGCCTTCGATGCCGAGCTCCTCTCGAAGCTCGCGCAGGGCGGCTTCTTCGGCGGTCTCGTTTAGAGCAATTTTGCCGCCGGGCAGGTAGAAATACGGCGAGCGCTCGTCGCTCATCGCGAGCACCTTGCCGTCATTTATCATAATTGCCGCTGCACGCAGATTGAAGCGCGCGCCCTCGGTTTTGAAGGTGATATCCATACTTGCCTCCATATCGGTTATAATGACGAATTATACCATATTTTGAGCTTGATTAAAAGAGGAAAACAAGCCCGCCATCAAGTATCTATACTAAAAGATGAATAGAATCCGATGCTCGCAATATAATTTAGCGACAGAAAAGCGAAAGCACGGAAGGAGAAGGTTCAAAGCTATGATGGGAAAAGAGTTTTTTGCGCGCTCTGCGGCGATTGCGTGTTTGGCGGGGATGCTGTTTTTGACGGGCTGTATCGGAGTGCCGACGGGCATAACCGAGGATACTAATAAGCCGATGCCGAGCCAAACGGCAAGTGCGGGGGAGTGTACCCCTGCGCCGAATATGGACCTCACGCCCGACACCGCGGTGAACAGCGGGATGGGGGAGGGGAAAGCGCCGGAAGTGGAGAGCGTGCGCCTAACGCTTCATTATATAACCGATGATGGCTACGTTCTGCCCGTTTCGGAGCGGATAGAGAAGCAGGACGGCATCGCGAGGGCGTGCCTTACGCGGCTCATCGCTTCGGATGATACGGCAAACGCGCTGAAATCGCAGGGGCTGAACGCGCCTATTCCGAGCGGAACGCAGATCGGGCTTTCGATAGACGGCGGGGAAGCGCGCGTGACGCTTTGGGGCATGAGCAAGCTCGAGAGCAGGGAGCGCGAGATTGCGCTGTATACGGCGATAGTAAATACGCTTACGCAGTTCCCGTCGGTGCAGGTGGTTTCGATAAGCATAAACGGCAATGATGGGGAAACCGAGAACGGCTCTATCCCGCCGAAGAAAACGGGAGAATATGCGCTCAATCCCGAGGACAGCGAGATCGAAACGGGCGCTTCGGGCGAGCTTTCGCCACTCACGCTGTACTTCCCGAACGGTGCGGGGAGCCTGTTCGTTCCGATTACGAGATATGTCTGCGGAAGCGCGGGTCTTACCACAGCGATTGCCCAGCTTGCCGCGGGAACGACGCTCCCCGGGCTGAGAGGCTGTTTCCCTGAAAACTCGCTGATTCTCGGTGCGGCTATCGAGAACGGGATTCTGAGCGTGAACTGCTCGGACGACTTTTTGAAGGTGGATGAAACGGGCGGGCTTTACTCACTTGCGATGCAGTCGGTGCTTCTGACGGCAAGGCAGTTCGGGAGCGTGGATGAGATAAGATTCTTGGTAAATGGAATTCCGTTTGAGCCTCGGAATTGATCCGAAGATATGAGGTCTAAAGACCAATAAACGCAATACATTATTGCTGTATCCGAAATGGTATTTGAAAACTGAGATATAAAGCTTTAAACCTGCCGTTTGGCGTCGAAAAGGGCGCTCAAACGGCATTTTTATACGGAAAAATCAAAATATATCATTGATGACGCATGACCGATAAAAATAGTATAAATTGTGACAACAAAAGCACAATTTAGTTGATAATTTGTCACAAATTTAAGATGTAATTGAAAAAATGCGGCAAAAATCAAAATAATTACTGGAAATTGATTGAAACTTGGTGTATAATAGGATCGCATAGTATTGAATTGAAAGGTTGGTTATTTATACCGTGCGAAAACAGAAAGCAATTAAGCAACCCAAATTGAAGGCTTCCGTCGGCAGAGCCTACTCCGTCGCCAAGAAGCTCAGATTGCCGGTACTTATGCTTGCAGCCATCTTCTTGACAGTATTTGTTATCGGCAGCAGCGTCATCCCTCGCGGCGCGGCAAGCGATGCAGTACGAAACGGCATCAACTCGAACCGCTTTGCGGTCAACTATCCCGCTCAAACGACCCAGGAGAAATGCCTCCTTGACGAGCGCGACCTCGCATCCAAGCCCACGACGGCTCCTACACTCGAAGAAGGGGAAACTCTCAGCGTTGGCGACAACGACGCGATTATCCCCGAGATAGTAAACATGCTCGCTTCGCTCGGCTATATCGAAGCCGACGAACCCGCCGAAGTGTTCAATGAGCCCATGGAAAACGCTGTTAAGCTTTTCCAGCGCTCCAACAACATGAATCAGACCGGCGAGGTTGACAACCTCATGCTGGACATCCTTTATTGCGGCACCCCCGCCGAATATGTTATCGAGCAGGGCAACAGCGGCGACGACGTTAAGATGGTTCAGGAAAGGCTTACCGACCTCGGCTATTACGACGAGAAGGTAAACGGCTACTACGGCACCTCCACTCAGACCGCTATCGAGGACTTCCAGATACTGAACGACCTCGACGTCAGCGGTGTTGTGGATTCAGGCACCTTCTCGACCCTGTTCTCATACGAGGCTCGCGCCTGCGTAGAGGAACCCCTGCCTTCCGAAGCGGAGGAGGCTCCCGCTGAGGTGACAGCCGCAGAGCAACCCGCCGATAACGACCGATGGGATCCGGATGAAATCTCCAAGACCACGGCTCCGAGCTCTGTTCCGAGACCCACTCCCGCAGTGACCTCGACACCCGCGCCGACATCCGAGCCCTTCGTGACATTCAATGAAAACGGCTATACTAATGCGACCAACTTCAATTTCCGCTCCTTGCCTTCGACCGACTCGAGCATAATCGCGGTTCTTCCTTACGGCACGCAGGTTCGCATCATTGCGAGGACAAGCCAGTGGTACAGGGTCATGTACGCAGGACATTTCGGCTATATAGCGATCCAGTATGTAACCATCGATGCTTCTCCAACTGCAATGCCCACCGACGCTCCGACTACAGCCCCCACACAGGCTCCGACTGCGGCGCCCACTGCGGTTCCCACTCAGGCGCCGACGGCCACTCCTAAACCCACGCCAACGCAGACATCGGTTCCGACGGCGGTTCCCACGCCAACACATGAGCCCTTCGTTGATTTCATGTCGGATGGCTACATCAACAGGTCCTATGTAAACTTCCGTTCGCAGCCTTCGACCGAGTCCGAGATAATCTATATTTTTACCTACGGTACTCAGGTTCAGGTTCTTGCTAAAACCAGCGAATGGTATCGAGTAAGATACAACGGCTATATCGGCTACATTGCGTCGCCGTATATCACTCTCGGTGTGCTTGCGACTCCGACACCCGTTCCCACGTCGGTTCCGACTCCGACACCCACGCCGAAGCCCACCGCTTCGCCCACTCCGTCCGTAACTCAGGATCCCTTCACTCCGTACACCGCTACGGGCTATGTGAACGTTGGCTATGTCAACTTCAGAACGGGTCCCTCGACCGATTATCCCGTCATTGCTCAGCTCACCTACGGCACGGTCGTAGATGTAATTGCAACGAACGGATATTGGTACCGTGCGCGCTGCAACGGCACCGTGGGCTACGTTTCCGCCCAGTACATTACCATCGGCACTGCACCCACCCCCACTCCTCAGCCGACTCAGCCGCCAACGAGCGGAAACATTGAAAACTTCGTTTCCGTGCTCAGAGCTCAGCTCGGCAAGCCCTATGTCGGTGGAACTCAGGGGCCGAACACCTTCGACTGCTCCGGCTACGTTTACTACTGCCTCAAGCTCTGCGGAGTCAACATCGGCAGGCTTACCGCTGCGGGCTATGCCGCCTATAACGGCTGGACCCGTGTAAACAGCTTCAGCAATCTGAGAAGGGGAGACCTCATGTTCTTCTACAGCAACGACTTCTCAAGGATCAACCATGCCGCCGTCTATCTCGGCAACGGTCAGCTGATTCACTGCTCGTTCTCGGCAGGACAGGTCGTTATCTCCAATGCCTACAGCAATTGGTACCAGAACCACTTCTATTGCGGAAGAAGGGTATTCAATAACTGATAGGGGAATATCATTAACAATCGATATCGTTCCGATGGCGGTGAAAACCGCCTCGGACAAGAAAATTGCGCTCCGTGCGGATCCGGCCTTCCCGTTTTCGATCGGAGCGCAAACGGTATTTAAGCCTAATGTCGCAGTAAAAGAAATGAACCGATGAATACGGAGGTAAAAATGAAGACCAACTATACCGATGCGCAGCTTAAAGAAAATCAGCTCTTTTTGAGCCAGCTTGCAAAGACTTTTCCGACTGTCGAATACGCGATGACCGAGATAGTGAACCTCAGCTCCATAATGGCGCTTCCGAAGCCCACGGAGCATTTCATGAGCGACCTTCACGGTCAGGGCGACGCCTTTGAGCATATCCTCAACAACGCCTCGGGCGTTATCAGAAACGAGATCGAGAGGCTGCTTTCTGGTTCGCTGACATTCGAGGAGAGGGAGACCCTTGCAACCATCGTTTACTACCCCCGCCAGAAGATCGCGCTTGAACTTGAAAACTGCGAGGATAAGGACGCTTGGTATAAAAAGACGCTGACTAATCTTATCCTTCTCGGAAGTAAGATCTGCTCAAAATACACCCGATCCAAGGTGCGCAAGTCCCTCGATCCGCGCTTCAGCTACATTATCGAGGAGCTGCTCACCGCGAGGGTCAATTTTCACGATCTCGACGGCTACTATGACGAGATCTTCGATTCCATCATCCGTCACGACTATGCGGATCGCGTGATCGTTGCGCTGACAGAGGCGATCAAGAAGCTGGCAGTCGATAAGCTCCATATCGTCGGTGATATCTACGACCGCGGCCCCGAGCCACATCGCATTCTCGACCTTCTTCTCGACCATCCTTCAGTTGACATTCAGTGGGGCAACCACGACATCCTTTGGATGGGCGCGGCGCTCGGCGAAAAGACCTGTATAACGGGCGTTTTGACGAACAGCTTCCGTCACGGCAACCTTGATCTTATCGAGAACGTGTACGGCATCAATCTTCGCCATCTTTTGATGTTCGCTCAGGACACCTATAAGACAGCGGTTGTTTTCAGACCGAGAAAGACCTCTGAGGAAGCATACTATACAAATTCGGAAATTAGCATAAGAGCGAAGCTGCATAAAGCGATCTTTGTTATCATGCACAAGCTCGAGGGTCAGCTCATCAAGCGAAATCCGAACTATAAGCTCGATCACAGGCTCTTCCTCGATACGCTCGATAGGGTAAACTCCACCATAACGATAGACGGAATCACCTATCCGATAAAGGACGCCGATTTTCCGACCGTTGATCCTTCCGATCCGTATAGGCTCACCGATGAGGAGGAGAATATCATCAACGAGCTTCAGGAGTCATTCCTTAACAGCCCGAGGCTCCAGAGGCATATAAAGTTCTTCATCGACAAGGGCTCCCTTTACAAGATCGAGAACAACAACCTGCTCTATCATGCGCTCGTTCCGCTCAATGAGGACGGCAGCTTTAAGGAAGTCGATTTCGGCGACGGCGTACCGCGCAGCGGCAAAGCGATGTTTGATTACATCGATTCCGAGGTCAAGCGCCTCTACTTCTCGCCTCCTGCAGAAAGAAAGACCCATGAGCTCGACCTTATGTGGTATCTCTGGTGCGGACCCGATTCTCCGCAGTTCGGCAAGAACAAGATGACCACATTCGAGCGCGTTGAGATAGACGACAGCAAATCCCATAAAGAGAAGCGCAACGCCTACTATAAGTACCAGGATACGAAGGATCTCGCTGTTCGCATTCTCAATGAGTTCGGAATAACCGATACCGACCGCGCCGTTATCGTAAACGGACATATTCCGGTTGAGAAGATCAACGGCGAGAACCCGATAAAGGCCGAAGGCAGGCTGATCGTTATCGACGGCGGATTTTCAAAGTATTATCAAAAGACCACCGGCATCGCGGGATATACGCTCGTTTATGATTCCCGCGGACTCTACATCGTTGCTCACGAGCCCTTCATCAGCCTTGAGATGGCGATAAAGGAAAACAAGGATATCCACTCCACCACAGAGGTCGAAAACATACTTGCGACAAAGGGTCAGATGATGGTATCCGATATCGATAAGGGCGCAGAGCTCAAGACGGAGATCGAACAGCTTGAGATGCTCATCGCCGCATTCGAGCGCGGCTTCGTTAAGGAGAATCATCACTACAGAATGATGAAGGTATCGATAGACGGCTGATCAATTTTCTCAATATGGCCTTGATTCCCAAAGCTTGCTCATTGTAGAGCTCGCTTTGGGGATTTTCTATTTTTGTCTTATGCGGCGATAACGCGGTGTTCGGCATTGCATTATTCGATGCAGTATGATATAATTACAGTATCTTTATGATCCGAGTAAATTGTGATATTATGCTCAATTTTGGATTATATAAGTCATAAATGAACAGAATGCGCCACCGTGCGGTTTGCCGGGTCGCTGAATGTTCACACATAGCTTTTGTTGTGCGGTGCATGATCATGTACCGTAATGGCGAAGCTTTACTGTTTTATAAAAGACTATGAAGAGTTATTGTATTTTTTGCGAAACTAACAGCTGCGCTTCGGCAGCTGATCATGCTGAGATGATTCTCGGCTGCCGCGCACTATACCCGAAGCAGATCCAACATAAGTTTGTCAAGGGGCTCCCGGTAGATGAGGAACACGATCTGACGAGCGGTTATGTTTTCCTTTACATTGAAGACAGCGCCGATCAGCCGGAATCAGAGCTTCTGCGTCTGTTGCCGGGCTTTATCCGTATCCTCAGAAACAGCGACGGTTCGGCGCTTCTACGCGGCGACGACGAGGCCTTTGCCGCAATGCTTCTTAACAACAACGGCATTATCGGACGAACTCTCGTTTATGAGGAGGGCGATATTATCAAGCTTAAGGATGACGCCTTCTCGGGATTTGAAACAAAGATACTTAAACTCGACAGACGAAAGCACAGAATGCAGATCGAGATACCGTTTGCGAATTCAACCATAAAAACCTGGGTCGAGTATGAACTGGTTGAAAAAGCATGAGTGCTTAATAACGCATTTTATCATATAAACCGGAGGAAATAATGGGAATCTCTACCAAGAATTTTGACGGTATCAGCCCGTTTAAGAATAAGATCTGGCTCGCAACGCCTACAATGCACGGCGAAGAGCTGGAATATGTCAGCGATGCTATCTCTGCCAATTGGGTCAGCACGGTTGGTAAGAATATAGATGAACTGGAAAAATATTGCTCCGAGCTCGTCGGCAGAAAATATGCCGTCGGTCTTTCGTGCGGAACTGCGGCTTTACATCTTGCGATAAAGCTTTGCGCGGAAAAGCTTTACGGTCAGCCCAAGGTTGGTCACGGAGCGCTTGAAGGCAAGAAGGTTTTCTGCTCGGATATGACCTTCGACGCCACCGTAAATCCCATCGTATACGAATGCGGCGAGCCTGTGTTTATCGACACTGATCCCGACACTTGGAATATGGATCCGATCGCGCTTGAGAAGGCATTCGAGCTCTATCCCGAAGTAAAACTCGTTGTGATAGTCAATCTATATGGCTTTATCGGCGATCTTTCGAGGCTTGTTGATATCTGCCATAAGCACGGAGCGTTGGTTGTTGAGGATGCGGCCGAGTCGTTCGGCGCTACATACTGCGGCAAACAAACAGGAACGTTCGGCGATATCGGCATAATCAGCTTCAACGGAAATAAGATCGTGACTGGAAGCTCGGGCGGAATTCTGTTTACCGATTGTATCAACGATGCGAACAAGGTTCGCAAATGGAGCACACAGAGCAGGGAGGACGCCGCTTGGTATCAGCATGAGGAGCTCGGCTATAATTACCGCATAAGCAATATTATCGCCGGCGTTGCGCGCGGCAACGTTAAGCATCTTTACGAGCATATTGCCCAGAAAAAAGCTATCTTTGAAAGATATGAGGAGGGGTTCAAGGAACTTCCGCTCAATATGAATCCTATCATTGAAGGCTGTGTTCCGAATTACTGGCTCAGCTGTGCGATTATCGATAAAGACTATATGTGCCGTCAGGTTCGCGGGGAAAGAGAATCGCTGTTTATCAGCGAACCCGGCAAATCGTGTCCAAGCGAGATACTTGAGGCTCTTTCTGCGTTCAATGCGGAGGGCAGACCCATTTGGAAGCCAATGCACATGCAGCCGATCTACCGCTTGAACCCGTTTGTAACAAGAGCGGGAAGCGGCCGCGCATTCAGCAATGCCTACATTAAGGAAAATGGCGTAATAGACTGCGGCGCTGATATTTTTGAGCGCGGCGTTTGTCTGCCGAGCGATAATAAAATGACGCCCGATCAGCAGCAGACCGTCATCGAGATAATTCGCAGGTGCTTCAAATAATAGCATTATTCTATTGTGATTTGATTTAAAACAGTTGCGGAGATTCTTGTATTGAGTCGAGACTGTACCCTGCAACACTCACGCTCTTGCATTGTATTGGTTGATTACAGACAATGATCGGTATATCGCTGCACATTTGTATCGGTGGGTTTAAGTATGAGATGGATTAAATATATTAGAGTTTGGGATTGGCTTTTGGTATTAGGAAGTGTCCTGGCGCCAATGACCAGTCTTCGCTTTCGAGGGAAAATCGGTCCCGCAGAGCTTTTTATGATTATTTGGGCTCTGAGAGTGATCGATTATCGCTGTATAAAGATCACCTATCTTGAAAAGTTCTTCATTGCTTTTCTCACGGCTTTGCTTTTTGGCTCTCTGTGCGGACTTTTGATAGCACCGAGGGAATTGAGCCGAACAGGTTGGGTAACTTGGGTTTATATGGCGATTATCAGCCATGCGCTATCGACATATCTGAGAAAGAATGCAAGAGCGTATAATTTACGCCTCTTCGGGTTGATATGTATTCTAACGACTCTTGTGCAGTTTGGATTATATCATTACTCTTTAAATGTGAGCAGGAGCTTTCTCGGTGCAAAACTCTGGTACTCAAACGGCCGCTATTCTGGTGGCGGAACGAATCCCCATCAGGTAGCACTGGTCTTATGCGGCGTAACATTTTGGCATGTATATAAGGTTATTAGGGATAAGAACCTGCTGTATGCTCCGCTCGCATATATATCAATATTCTTAATGAATAAAACGCAATCATCCACCGGCCAAGCTGCAATATACTTGAGCTTTGCCGTTCTGTTTGTGGTCTTTGTAATTACTTTACAACAGTCGAGAGCAAGGAAGCTCATGATCATAATGATCGCTGCGGTTGCAGCAACCGGATTGATTCTTGTTTACAGAAGCGAGATTTACCAACGCATCTACGAATGGGTAAGCGAAGACAGTAATGGTCTGGACAGATTCAATCTATGGTCTTCATTCTCGGATGATGTTCTTAAGAGGAGTCCCATCTTTGGCCTGGGAGCCGGGCCGCATGCAGGCATCTCGCGAGGCTTCAAGATGGAGTTCCATAATTCATACATTGAGGTGTTTGCCGCGACAGGAGCTGTCGGCTTTACGGTTTTCTTGATATTCATCTGTAGGATAATCTCGAGATTGAGGGCATCCGATCCGCTGCTTATACCGATAGTCGTTGCATTGTTCGGCTACAGTGTGGCGGGGTATGCGATGAGACGACTGGTATTCTGGATCCTGATTGTATTTGTTATTGTACTTGCCGACCAGCTTGCTGAAAGATCGCCTCTTGAGATCGAATCCGAAAGGCTTGAGATGTAGGCGGGGCGGTGGTGGAGCATTACAGGTTCACGAGCATAAGCATCTCGGAAGATGCAATAATTCTGATGCGAATAGATATTATTAAAGTTAAAAACTACGGTGGCAGCCAATGGTGATAAAGCTTTTCGGAAAGAATATTTTTGCGGTGTATTCGCATTACATTATGAGGATCACGGCTTCTTCGGCAGCGCGCAGCGATGATGAAGGGAATTATTCCCTTAAAAGCCTCAACCTATCAGAGTTTGACAGCAAGCTTCTCTGCGGCAGCACGCTTGGCGTTCCTGCACTAAAGCGCTTATCTGGAAGCAATGGAGAAAACTGCGAAGGCTTTGTGCTGACGTCTTGCTCTTCAGACGAGACATTGGGAACCATTTGGCTTATGTACAGAGGCGGAAACGACATCGAGTATCGAATAAGAAACATAGACGCTTATATTTTTGATGTTTTTGTTTCTCCTTCCGAGCGCGGAAAGGGCATTGCCGGAATAATGATCGCTAAAATTATGAACCATCTTAAAGAGCAGGGGATCGACAGCGCATATCTTGCCGTGTCGAAAAAGAACACTTCGGCGATCAAAGCATATCGCAAGTCCGGCTTCGAGATATGCTCCGAAAAAGCTTTTGCCCGAGTCCTAAAAGTTAATATTCCATATCATAAACTGTGAGTGAGGATCTGATCATGTACGCCAAGTATTTCAAAAGAGCGATCGGCTTTGTTATTAGTTTACTGTCACTGACAATTCTTTCCCCGTTGTTCCTTATTCTGATGGTTCTGGGGGCGATATTCATGCGCGGTAACCCATTTTTCACCCAGACAAGACCCGGAAGGAACGAAAAGCTGTTCAAGCTGATAAAGTTTCGTTCAATGTCCAACGCCAAGGATAAAAACGGCGAGCTGCTCCCCGATGACATAAGACTCAATAAATATGGCCGTTTCCTACGATCGACCTCCTTGGATGAGCTCCCGGAGCTTATCAACATTGTTAAGGGCGATATGGCCATCGTCGGTCCGAGACCGCTGCTTGTTGAGTATCTTCCGTTCTATACTGATGAAGAGGCGCACCGCCACGATGTACGCCCCGGTCTGACCGGCTATGCTCAAGTCAACGGCCGCAACGTGACTGTTTGGGACGTAAGGCTTCAGCAGGATCTTGATTATATTGAAAAATGCAGCTTTGCTTTCGACCTCAGAATCGTTTGGCAAACCTTTGTTAAAACAGCCAAGCAGGAGGATATTCTTGTTGGCGAACAGCATGGCGAAGGCCACGGCAAGCTCGACAAGGTGAGGCACTATATCCCGCAGCGCAGGTATCTTTTCAACGGAGAGAGCGTTGAAAAGTACATGCCGAAGAAGCCCGCTGCCTCGGATACCAACGAAGTTTGAGCAGATATTTCAATTCAAAAAACGGAGCGGATTACCCAATGAAAAAACTCTTGATACTTGGCAGCGATTTCGGAACACTGCAAGTCGTTCGAGAAGCGCGTGCGCTCGGTATATACGTTATCGTTGCCGATACGATGCCAACTTCGCCCACCAAGGAGCTTGCAGATGAAGCGTGGCTCATCAGCACCACCGACACCGACTTACTTATCGAAAAATGCCGCGAAGAGGG
>JAFZJT010000199.1 GCA_017553815.1 Clostridia bacterium | reverse complement strand
ATTCATGGAATGAATCTGCTTGGGCTTAAAGCAAATAGAGATGTTATAAATCCTGCCTACGCTAGATACTTCTTTTATTCACTTTTTTTTAGAGAACAGCTTGGAAGAATTACAAAGAAATCTGTAAATCAAGCAAGCTTCACAGTTGCCGACTTAAAAAAAATAAAGGTGTTAACCCCTTCACTAGAGAAACAGGCAGAAATAGTAAATACATTAAACAGGATAAACAACCTTATATCAAAGAGAAAAGATGAGTTGCAAATGTTTGACGACCTCATCAAAGCCCGATTTGTCGAGATGTTTGGAACAGTAGATGATAATGTTTTTGATTACCCGGTTGTAAGATTGGGAGATTATGCAAAGCTTCAAGGAGGATATGCTTTTAAAAGCAAAGATTTTGTTACTGATGGTATACCACTTGTTCAAATTGGCAATGTAAACAAAGATTATTTAGACTGGGAAGTGATTAATGCTGTTCCTGAAGCATATTTGGACAGGTATAGAGAGTTTTCATTATGCGATGGTGATTTGGTAATGGCGATGACGCGTCCAATTATTAAGTCTCTCAATTCAGTGAAAGTTGCTAAAGTTAGCAAAAGAGATGTGCCATGTCTGCTTAATCAGCGTGTTGGAAGATTTGTATTGTCAGATTCGCTTGATAAGCTGTTCTTGGAAACGCTTTGTAAATCAGATGATTTCAAGGACTATGTAGAAAAAATGAGTGGTAATTCATTACAACCTAATATTAGTAGCAAACAGGTGGAAGATTATATGATAATTCTTCCGCCAATAGATTTGCAGGAAAGGTTTGCGGTTTTTGTAAATCAAGTCGACAAATCAAAAGTTGTCGTGCAGAAAGCCCTGGATAAAGCACAACTGCTGTTCGACAGCCTGATGCAAAAATACTTTGGATAAATTATTATATGGTGCGAGCCGGTGCAGGACGTTAGTACACATAGAAAGGAGTGTATCAACATGGAAGAAAAACTGGTAAGCATTCTTAACGAAATGGCGGAGTTCCTCGATGTAGCACAGATGAAGAAGCTGCAGGAGGTACTGCTGAAAAACCTTGTTACAGACACGGCAAAAACAGCGGAAACGAGCAACGCCGAGTATTTGAAGCTGTTTCTTGACGCGAAGCGGATCGAGGGTTGCTCCGATCGAACGCTGCAATACTACCGGACCACTGTTGAGCAGATGCTGAAAAAGGTGACCACGCCTATCCGCAGGATAACGACCGATGAGATTCGCGCCTATCTTGTGGAATACCAGCAGAACGGGCGCTGCGGAAAGGTGACGGTGGATAATATCCGCAGGAATATTTCCAGCTTCTTTTCGTGGCTTGTTGAAGAGGACTACATTCTGAAAAGTCCGATGCGCCGGATCCATAAGATCAAGACGAAAACCGTCGTGAAAGAAGTCATTTCCGACGAGAGCATGGAGCGTATGCGGGATGCCTGCACGGAAAAACGTGACCTAGCGATCATAGATCTGCTGTATTCTACCGGGATACGCGTCGGCGAGCTGGTCAGGCTGTATATTTCCGACGTCAATCTGGAACAGCGGGAATGCATCGTGTTCGGCAAGGGCGATAAGGAGCGCCGTGTCTATTTCGACGCCAAGGCGAAGGTACATCTGACGGAGTATCTGGCAAGTCGAAAGGATGGGAACCCGGCATTGTTTGTCTCCCTGGATGCTCCGTTTACAAGGCTTCAGATCAGCGGTGTGGAGATCCGCCTCCGCGAATTAGGCCGGCAACTTTCACTGGAGAGGATCCACCCGCATAAGTTCCGCAGAACTATGGCAACCCGGGCGATAGACAAGGGAATGCCGATCGAGCAGGTGCAGAAAATCCTCGGACACTCCCAAATCGATACGACGATACAGTACGCGATCGTTAACCAAACAAACGTGAAAGCTTCTCACCGAAGGTTCGTTGCATGAAAACCTACAGTTATTTGGAGGATCAAGATGATAAGCAAAGTGTACTCTTTCAAACCCAAGGGAAGGGGATATAGGTTATACAGAACCAGAACCTATTCCGGTAAACCTAACGTCGTTTCAAACAAACAGCGCCGTTCCGGCAGCTTTGGAAATGCTTTGATCGGCATGATCGCCGGCGGAATTGCACGCAGCATCTTCGGCAAAAAGAAATAAGCCGAACGAATTATGTCATCGGGGTGTTGACGTTATGAGTGATATAACAGCTCTGTTCCTTTCAATCAAGGAAAACATAAAGCGTATAGAAGGCGGGGACCGCGGCAGCGGCCTGCTCAATGATTTACGCGCCGATTTTTATGAACTGATGGAGCTTATAAAGCTGTTCCTGATCTCCGAGCGCGACAGCTATTACGGCTTTTTCCTGATCAATATGCAGTTCGCGGCGAACATGCGCTCCGACAGCATCGCGGGCATAAAGCTCAACACCTTCCCGCCGGTTTTCGAAGCGAACCCCTTGCT
Organism: Clostridia bacterium; assembly: GCA_017553815.1. Next base: position 2,264 of record JAFZJT010000199.1, on the reverse strand, counting down.
GCTCTGCAAGTTCACGCTTAAGGAGATCATCTATATCACCTGCCACGAGATCGATCACGTGCTGTTCAACCACCCCGCGGAGATGCTGAAGGCGAATCCGGAGGGCGACCCAAATAGGTTCTACCGGTTCAATCTCGCCGCGGACGCCGCCGTGAACGACATGCTCAACCATGAGATCGCCGCCGAAGACCACGGCTTTATGGCTCAGCCGGACGGCGTTATCACCTCGCGGGTGCTTTCAAAGATGTTCAGCCTCGGCCGGATAAGGGAGATGGAGAACTATGCCTATTATTTCGCACTGATCGAAGAAAAAGCCGAACAGGACGGGCAGGGCTCCGCACAGCAGCCGGACGGCCGGCAGTCCATGATGGACAGGCAGAATCAAAAGGACGGAATAGGCTCATCGGCATCCGGCGGTAAAGATGACGAACAGCAAAGCGGAGACACGCAGAACAGCGACGGCGCACAGCCCGGAGAAGCGGACGGCGAAGGGGAAAATGGAGGAATCGTCACCGCTGCGGACTGCGCGGACGGCATGACCGACCATAACTGGGAAGCGGGGGCCGACGAAGAGGACGCCGCGGCGCTCGTGCGCGAATTCGTGAACTCCGTCGTTGAGACCATGAACGAAGAAACGCGCGGACTGATGCCGGGAATGTTCACGAGCGAGATCGAAAAGCTGAACAAACCGCCCGTGATATCATGGAAAACGGTGCTGAAAAAGTACGTCGGCACCATAACCGCGAACAAGCGGAAGACCCGCACGCGTCTCAACCGCCGTCAGCCGGAACGGTTCGATATCTCCGGCTCGATGGACGATAAGGTGCTCAAAATCGTTGTGGCGATCGATACTTCCGGCTCCATGAGCAACGGAATGATTGCCAGGATACTCAACGAGATTTTCGCGATCCTCGCAAAGCGCAAACATGATATCACCGTGATCGAATGTGATTCCGATGTCCGAAAGGTGTATAAGGCGAAAACTCCGGCTGACGTGCAGAACAAGGTGAGCGGCAGAGGCGGCACCTGTTTCACCCCGGTGATCGAATACGTGAACAAAGACCGCTATTTCAGGGACGCGCTGCTGATCTTCTTCACCGACGGATTCGGCGAAAGGGAGATCCCGCGGCCGATGACTTACAGGAATATGTGGGTCGTGATCGGCGACGCGAGGCATTTGTCGGTCAAGGAACCGTACGGGACGGTGCTTTCAATGGGGGAGGATTAAATGGATAAGCTGAAACAGCAGATAAGGCAAAAGCTGGTCGCGAATATTATCATCGATAAGTGTGCCCGTAGCGAATACCTGATTTTTCGCGAGGCGTGGTGCACGCAGGAACGCGTTATTCGCTTCACGACGCCCTTCTTCAGGGATATGCTTCCCTCAGCCAAAGATGATTCAGGCGCATGGAAGACCGGAGATCTCGTTATGTACGAAACCGAAAACGGTCTTTCGGATTTTACCGTGAACTGCGTGTTCGATGGTGAATCCGTTCCGGCCGAGCTTGTGTCGAAGAAAAGCGCACTGCTCAACGTATGCGGTGTCTCCGCTAATCACGGCCGAACCGTTTTGAAGAGCTGGGACCTTTCTAAAAGCTGTTTCGACGCAAATAAACTGATTGAGGAATTCAGCGAACTCATTGCGAAGACGATACCGCGCTTTGAGCAGGATCTACAGGCAAAGCTCGAAGCGGACAGCGAATTCACCGAAGGAGAAGCTCAAAGCATTACAACAAGCAGATATGAAAGAGACCCGAAGGCGCGAGCTGCCTGCCTTGCTGCGCACGGAACCGCGTGCATGGTCTGCGGTATCGACTTCGGCAAAGCATACGGCCCGGAGTTTGCCGGGAAGATCGAAGTTCATCACATAGTACCGCTGAGCGAGATCAGCGAGGAATACGTCGTTGATCCCGTGAAGGACCTCGTGCCTGTCTGCCCGAACTGCCATACCGCGCTGCACAGCAAACCGGGCGGGGTTTATACCATTGAGGAACTGAAAGCGATAAGGATAAAGAAGTCCAAAGACGAGTGAGTGTTGCAGTTGGAAACGATCGGTTTTGATTGAAAACAGCAACGAAAGCCATGCTATTGACAGAGTTACCATAGATGGCAAAGTCACCTGCTGCAGTCCCTCTTTTCATTACAAACATCATACTCGGTCTCGTTACATAAGCACGAGGTCCCGAATGACCTGTTCTTCGGCTCTTGCCCGGCAGGAGTTCATTGCCTGTATCCAACCAAGCTGATCGTGAGCCTTGAGCTCT
>JAFZJT010000198.1 GCA_017553815.1 Clostridia bacterium | reverse complement strand
TATCTTCTCCTTGCCCCCATCGGGTATTCGGAACAGCTCGTTATACGATGGATCGATAAACCGAATGCCGCGCCGCGCAGCCTCGATATGACTGTCCAGCCATTTGGAAATGTAGATAAAGATGTGGATATTGGCTTCCCCGGGGCGCGGGTTCACCCTGATAATGAAAGCAAAATCCCCGGAATCCGCACGGAACGCCTGCCAGCCGTCCATATCCGGCATCTTCGCCGTTGTATGATGGAAACAGAACCTCGAAAGCGCGGTCCTGCCCGAAAGCGGAGCGCCGCAAGCCTTGTCCGTTTTAAGCTGTTCAAGAAGCTTATTGAGCTCGGCTGTATAGGCATCCTTATCTCCGCTTGAGCCGATAACCTTCATGCTTTCTAAAAGCTCATCACCCTTATCCGAAAATGCTGCCTGATACTTCGCCATGCAGCCCGTCTGCGCCGCTATCTGCGAGGATTGCTGCGAAGCGTACAGCCTTTCTTCTTTTGTTGCTTCAAAAAGCTCGATGCTCATCTTGCTTCTCCTTCTTGAAAGAGCTCGTTTATCGCCGCAGACCTCGCATTGCCGATCTCTATGAGTTCCGCAATGCTCCTGCCTTCTTTCTCGTACTCGATATGCCCATGCTGTTCTCTCCACTGATGGCGCATAGGATCGAAATAATGCCTCCAATGCTCAAAATCCTCGCCGGTGTAGTTGATCTCGCCGGAAATGGTTTTAGTTGAGACCTCATCAAGAAAAGCATAGATGCTGTCCTCGCAGTATTTTTCATATCCGCCTAAGTACAGCGTTACGGAACTATCGGAGCTTGCGACCTCGGACTCCACGAATTCAGCGAAATCCTTTATCCTTTCGACTAACGCTTCGGGATCGACTCCGGCTCGGAGCTCAATTACTCCGTCTATTGATGCATAATAGCTCATTGATTTTTCCTCCCTTCTTCGGAAAGGGGCGAGCCGAAGCCCGCCCCGAAAATGTATCAATTTTTATTCCTGTTTCTGAGCTGGAGGAAGATAAATCCTCCGATGATGAACAGAACAAGCGCGATCGCGATTATAGTTTTTGCGTTCATACCGTTCAGTCCTCCTTCTTGTTCCTGCGCTTGGCGATAACGCTCACAACAAAGCCCGTTGCCGCGCAAGCAGCGAGAACGCAGCCGCCGATCATAGCGGGGATCTCGTACTTATCATCGTCAAGACCGAGCTTTACGAAAACGGAGTTGGAAACGATGAGCTCGACGGGCTTATCGAAACTGTGCTCTGCGGTTATCTCAACGCTCTGCGCAGAGATCGGGAAGTAGCCTTCGGGGACAACGGTTTCCTCAAGCCAAACCATACCGAGAGGCAGACCGTAAACGGTGATATTGCCGTTTTCATCCACCATGAGCGTGGTGTATTCGCCGCTGCCGTCGAATACGCAGGTATAGCTGCCGTCCGCATTGCGGTTGAATGTAAGAGCCTTGAAGCCGTCTCCGTCCATAATGTTGATGCTGAAACCTGCGCTGGTAAGGGGAAGGTCCGTATCCTTATCCACCTTGCGGATAATCAGACCGGTGGGGCTGTTTGCGATAACGATCTTCGCGGGATGGTCAACTCCGTTATTCGCTTCGATCGAAACGCTTACTTCGCCTGCGGTGATATAGCCCGCGGGTGTATTCTCGATAATGGAATACTCTCCAATAGGCAGGCATCTGAATTCCGCGCGTCCGTTTTCATCCACCATAAAGGTTTCATCTCCTTCAGGATCGGGCACACGATAGCCCTCGTCCGTAAGGCTTGTCCTTACGATCTCACCGCAAGCATTTATGAGCGTGAACTCAACGCCTGCGAGGGGCTTTCCTGTATATGCGTCCACCTTTTCGATGATAAGCGCGGTAGGCGTGTTTTCGATGCGAACCTCTGCGGGGTTCTCAATACCGTTATCGTTTCCGATCTCAACAGATACAGGCTCGTTCGGGATGTATCCTTCGGGGGTGATCTCAACGATGGAGTATTCGCCGATGGGCAGATAGCGGAACTCCGCATACCCATTTTCATCCGTGAAGAAGGCTTCATCGCCGTCCTCTGCGGGAATTCGATAGCCAGCTTCAGTCAGCTTGGTCTTTATGGTCTCACCGCTTGCATTCACGAGCTTGAATTCGACGTCTGCAAGGGGCTTGCCGGTAGAAGCATCCACCTTTTCGATGATAAGCGAGGTCGGAGTGTTTGCGATCTTCACAGCAGCGGGGTTATCAATACCGTTTTCATCCGTGATGGAAATGAATACGGGCTCGTTCGGAATAAAACCAACGGGCGCGATCTCCTCGATCGTGTAGCGGCCGATGGGAAGATAACGGAACTCTGCATGACCGTTCTCGTCTACCTTGAAAGTTTCACTGCCGTTCTCATCCGGAACACGATAGCCATCGCGGGTAAGACGAGT
>JAFZJT010000197.1 GCA_017553815.1 Clostridia bacterium | reverse complement strand
ATAATCGCGGGGCTTGGGAGCGAACACGACGCCGCCGTGGGTCCACTGCGGGGAGCGCGTGGAACCCTGACGGGCGCGGCCGGTGCCCTTCTGCCTCCAGGGCTTCTTGCCGCCGCCGGAAACTTCCGCGCGGGTCTTGGCGCTCTGAGTGCCCTGACGCTGGTTTGCGAGGTACGCGGTAACGTATGCGTGCATCGCGGGAACTTTTACTTCCTGACCGAAGATATTTTCGGAAAGTTCCATGGTGCCGACTTTGCTGCCGGAAATATTGTAAATAGCTACGTTAGGCATGGTTGATCCTCCTTACTTAACAGTGCTGCGGACGAGCACGAGGCCGCCCTTGGCTCCGGGGATCGCGCCCTTGATGAGCAGCAGGTTGCGCTCTGCGTCGGCACGGACGATCTCGAGGTTCTGAACCGTTACACGCTCGTGACCCATGTGGCCGGGGAGGTGCTTGGTCTTGAAAACTTCGCCGGGATAGGTGCAGGCGCCCATTGAGCCCGCAACGCGGTAGGAATGCGAACCGTGGGTCTTGCGGCCCCTCGCCTGATTCCAGCGCTTGATCGCGCCCGCGAAGCCCTTACCCTTGCTGGTGCCGGTCACGTCAACGTGATCGCCCTTTGCGAAGGTGTCCGCCTTGATAACGGTGCCAACGGTGTAGCTTGCAGCATTGTCAAGCTTGAATTCCTTGACGTAACGGTGGGCTTCAACGCCCGCCTTCTTGAGATGACCGAGCTGAGGCTTGGTGATGAGCTTTGCGCGAACGGGCGCAAACGCCATCTGAACCGCTTCATAGCCGTCGTGCTCAACGGTCTTAACCTGAGTAACGGGGCAGGGACCTGCCAGAACCACCGTTACGGGAGTCATCGTGCCGTCCTCATTGAAAACCTGAGTCATGCCGATTTTCTTGCCCAGAATTGCCTGTTTCATGTCTCTACCTCCGAAATCACAGCTTGATCTCGATATCGACACCGGCGGGCAAATCGAGCTTCATCAGCGCGTCAACGGTCTTTGCCGAGGGCTGGAGAATATCGATAAGGCGCTTATGGGTGCGCATCTCAAACTGTTCTCTTGAATCCTTGTACTTGTGGGGTGCGCGAAGGATGGTTACGATCTCCTTCTCCGTCGGAAGCGGGATGGGGCCGGAAACTCTTGCGCCGGTCCTGCGTGCCGTTTCGACGATCTTCTCTGCGCTCTGGTCGATGAGGTTGTGCTCATAGGCCTTGAGCTTGATCCTGATACGAGTGTTTGCCATTTTTATGCTCCTTTGAAATTTTTCGTGCGGTTATCGCCGCACACGAGCTTGAGCAGTACACCCATCCGTGCGTTTTCAACCTTAAAACGAACGGCGGAGCTCCTGCTCCACCTTGACCGCTGCGTTTTCGGCGAGTAACTTTGCCGAAGCTCCGCAAGCATTTTTCAAGGGCGCTCGGTCGAGCCGAGCTTCTCCTGCGTGAATTACCCGGATTGGCGACCGGCAACCTCCCGCAGGGAGATGAGCCGAGGTTTTGAAATAGACCCCGTTCAGAGGTTCGCGGCATTTGTCAGCATGACGGGCGGAGATTAGACCTGCGCAAGGCATAATACGCCCCAAGACGCGAACGGAGATATTATACGCCCTTTATCTTGGTATGTCAACCGATTTTTTCCGTATTTTCAAATATATTTCGCCCCCCGCGAACTGCGGGAGGCGAAGCTTCATCTAAAATTCATATTCGCTTACTTGGCGCGCTTTTTCTTCATCATAATAAAGCCTATTGCGCCGATCACGGCAACTGCGGCAACGATCGCAAGCACGATCACAAGGGTCGAGCCCGATTTTGCGGGCTTTTCATTTGTTGCGGCGTTCGTATCGCCGGAATTGGCGTTCGTATCGCCGGGATTGGCGTTCGTATCGCCGGGATTGGCGGGCGCTGAACCGCCGGAGAAGCGGGCGATTACCGTGTCGAAAACAAAGTCAGCGCCGGCTTCCCTCGATTCAAAAACATAACCTCCCACCGCATCCGACCATTTGCCTTCTGAAAGAAGCGTGCCACTTCCATCATAGAAGCCATCAAAGCTCGCCCCTTCCATCGGTTTGGCGCAAACATCAAAATTAGTATTAAAAATCCCATTGGCGCGTCTGAAGCCAACAGTACCATTGCCCTCTGCGCGAACTAAGTTGCAGGTAATCTCGGAATTATTGCTCAGATCCAACTCGGCAATGCTGTTGCCAAAGCATCTCAGGCTCTTAAGCGCGGTATTCTTCGATACATCAAGCGTGATAAGAGCGTTGTTCGAGCAGTCAAGAGACTCAAGCTTTGTATTATTCGATACATCAAGCGTGGTAAGACCGTTATCAAAGCAGTCAAGAAACGCAAGCATTTTATTATTCGATACATCGAGTTCTGTTATGCCGGTCTTGCTGCAATCCAAGTTCTCGATCAAGATATTTTGAGATACATCTATCGTTTTAATATCATTCGATGAGCATGCCAGGTAATACAGCAAAGTATTCTTCGATACATCAAGCTCCGAAAGACCTGTGTTGAAACAGTTCAGCTTCTCAAGTCGGGTATTGTTCGATAGATCAAGCTTGCCAAGATGGTTGGAATAGCACTCAAACTGCGCAAGCTTGGTGTTCTTTGACACATCAAGCTCGGTTAGGTTGTTTTGATAGCAGCACAAATCCGTAAGAGCGATGTTCTGCGTTACATCAAGTTCGGTTAGTTTGTTTTGATTGCAGTGGATAAGTCTAAGCACCGTGCAGCCCGATACTTCAAGAGCGGTAAGGCTGTTCTCTTTGCAATTCAGATACTCAAGCGCAGTTAGACCCGATACATCCAGGCTTCCTGCCAAAGAAAATCCGTTAATCTGTATTGTCGTTACTCTCTGCTTGCCGTCTACAGTCTCCCAAGCAATACGGTCATCACCGGAAGAATTCTTTCCCCAAGTCGCGGGATCATTCGGATCATAGGTTTCGCTGAGCTTTGCGCCGTTCTTAACGCCGTCTTCATCGGTCTGCTCAAGGAAAGCGACTATTTTATTATAGTCATGCTCGTTGTAACCCGCCGGAACGGTCCAGGTGGGTTCGGTCTCGGCAAATGCCGAAAAGGGAACGAGCGCAAGCGCGATCATAAGCGCGAGCGCAGCCGCAAATGCGGCTTTAAGCTGCTTTTTCATTTGTTGGTCTCCTTGCTAAAAAATGCGTATACATTATACCCGTCCCCCTATAATTTTGTCAATACTTCGTATCTTTTTTGCTTAAAATATATCCTCCCTCCCCCGCCTTCTTCGTGCGTCATTCGCCCCAAACGCCGCAAGCCCATCAAAAAAACCGAATATAAATTATGGAAACGCGATCCCGCCGTTTGATTTGGACGGCGGGATCGCGTTGTATTTGCGTTATTCTGTTTTACCTTAGCGCGGCGCGGGGCAGCCGCTCGGCTCAGGATCGGGGCGCAAGCCACAGAACGGGGCGCATGCCGCAGAACAATTCGTTTACTGCGTTGCCATAACGACCGACGGCGCCGCCGTTGCGAACTGCGGCTGCATAGCGATCGCTGCCGCCGGGCGAACGGAGCCACCACATAACGGTGTTTCCGCCGTCCGCACTTGCGCGCTCGGTCAAGCCGAGCTTCTCCTGCGTGAATTACCCGGATTGGCGACCGGCAACCTCTCGCAGGGAGATGAGCCGGGGCTGATAAGACCCCGTTCAGAGGTTCGCGGCATTTGTCAGCATGACGGGCGGAGATTAAACCCGCGCAGGCATAATACGCCCCTAAAGCGCGAACGCTCCTATTATAAAGCAGCCGCAGCGCCGTGTCAAGCAAATTTTTCAATGTTTTCAAATATATTTGTGCAAACGCTTATACGCTTCTACGGTTTTGCCGCATTTCCTTCTTCCTGCAAAAAAATCCGCAGGACTGAGCTCTGCGGATTTTCTGCAACATGATTAATTATTTTTCTTGAAATACTGAATCAAATTATTATTTTTGTATGGGCACGCCATCGGCTCATGCCTGTACAATCCTGCCAATCCCCATTTGGAAATAAATGCAGTCCCCGACACTTTGATGGCCGAATGATCCCCTCCTGGGTAAAAAACCTTGGCGTTGTTTGGAATATTACTCGGTATGGAACCATCTGTCACCGCCGTTATACTTTTATAGCTTCCGTCATTCCAATACTTATCAAGATTGAGTACGCTTGTTGTGTTTCCGGTCTTCGGATCGATCCTATACCTGTTTATCCAAGCTTTTTCATTCGGTGATGGCGATTGTTTGTGCCATGCATAGGAATGGCAATTGTATGAGAGAGTGGGCTCAGCGAGTTTTGTTACCTCCCACCTCATCAGCTCTATCAGTTGCTCTGTTTGTGTGTTTGCATCGCTGATTTCTTCAGCAGTCAAAGGAGCATAAACGCAAGTCTGTATCACGCTGTTCTTCGGCGTTCTGACAGATGATAATGAAATGTATGACCGTTATCGTTGACGAACTCCGTAATAGCTTCATTAGTCGTTCCGTTACATGCAGACAGCCCCTACAGCCAAACCGCAAGGCACAAAGCAGCTACGCATCCCGCAAAAACTCTTCTCATGGCAGTTTTACTCTCCTCTTCTATACGCTTTTACAACATCTATGGCACGCCTTACGCCATCTTCATGACCGGCAAGCAGCATGCCGTTGTTTGCAAGCCCCTCTATCCACGGTTCTTCGAGCATCAGCTCGCGGAAAGCTTCGCTGTCCCTTTGGCATATCCTTGCGGCCACCATGAGCACCGGATCGGATGCAAACGAATCGCGATATCCCTTGCTGTACTGCTCGAGCTTTTTTACGCACTCATCAAGCAGCAGCCTTCTTCCATCCGAAGAAAGACCCTCCAGCACTTCTTCCTGAGCCAAAATGTACTGGAAATACCGCATCCTGAGCGTTGGGCTGTCGTCGCCCTTTTTCACCTTTTCGGGGGTTGCATCGATATACGCCCTAACGAGCTTATCCGGCGCATCCTCCCTTGTGAAAAGCTCCTGCAATCCGTTGAATTCATTGCGTGTCTGCATAAAGCCCGCATAAGGCGACTCGTTGGAAAACACTATTCCTGTCCAGAATAATGGATAGTCGAGGCAGCTTTCTATCAAGCCCTCCGTGCTCATGGTTTTCAGCACATCCTCGGGTATCTGATAGCATTCGATGGTTTGCTCGTATGTTTTGCCTTCAAGGCTCTTATGCGTTGGAAAACGGTAGGCATCGGTAACGGTATCCTTTTTGTACCATGTGTTTCTGCCGCTTACTGCAGCAACTGCAAAAGCGATTACAAGAATACTTGCTGCCGCGATCACGGCAAACACTATCCCCTTTTTCCCTTTCATGACTATCCTCCAAATTTCAATTTTATACTCAGTGCTTCACTTCGCACCGCTTTTAATATACCATGATTTATTTATTGTTGTCAATATCTTTTTTATACTGATATCTAATTAAAAGAGGACAAGATTGCCGAGAGATTTTTCATACTGTCGAAAGAGAACGGATGGAGGCGATGCCGGGGTACATAGTTGACCGAAGAGAGCCAAAGTCAAAGCGGAAAAGAGCCGACAAGATGTTCTGCCTTTAATCAGAAATTAGACTGAATAAACGAACGTGGAAATCCGTCCCGATGTCAAACATATCATTGTAGTTGAACATTTTTTCAATGTTTTAAAACATATTTCGCCCCCCGCTCAATGCGGGAGGCGAAATCCATGATGTAAGCGTAATGTATTTGCTGTTCGATTAACGCTCGCGCTTCCTTCTTGCCGCAGCGGCGCCGATACCACCGATCAGCGCGGCAATGCCAACGCCTACAAGCGCAATAGTGCCGGTAGCGGGCGGGTTCGGGTTGGCGGGAGCTGCGCTGGGATCAGCAGGAGCTGCGCTGGGATCGGCGGGCGCTTCGCTCGGATCGGCGGGCGCTTCGCT
>JAFZJT010000196.1 GCA_017553815.1 Clostridia bacterium | reverse complement strand
GGAAAAAGAAAAACGAAACACGGCTTTTCATCCTCGCCATGGCTTTTAACATACAAAAGCTATGCTCAAGGATCGCAAACGGACGGTTCGGAAAAGCACTTTTCGAACCGAAAGCCGCAGAAAAACCGCCCTTCAAACACAAGCCGTTATTAAGTGTACCCAAAAACAGGTCAAACACAAAAAACACCCCTGATTTCCGCACATTGCAAGATGTGTTTCCCATGTAAACCTAAAAACAGCAAAAAGAAAGGGACTGTTGCATGCATTTTGCTTGCTTGTGCAACAGCCCCGAAATGAGCTTTCCGAATAAGTGCGGCTGGCATCAATCGCCATAGTTCTCTTTGTAATAATAATCCCAATACCAGCTTGGCCAGTGATCCGAGTTTTGGCTGTCGCTCGCGCCCGCCGGGTTATAGATGCGGAAAAGCCAGTTGCCCTCGCCGTCCTTTATCCCGGCGTAAACCTCTCCGCGAGCAAACACCCTGTCCTCTATTTCCATCGGCTCATAGATCCTTTGAGGCGCTTCGGAATAGATCTGCTCCAATGAAGGCTCGGCGATCGCTTTAAGCTCTTTATCGTAGAACTGTCCGTTTTCGTCCTTAAAATAATTTGCAAGCACAACGCGGCCCCAGTTGACTTCGTCATCCACCGTGAATCCGTCATAGCCGATCGGCGTAATCCTGCTCGCCACAAGCTCGCCCGAAAGCGTGTAAAGGTTGTGGATCGTTTGAACGGTTTTTCCGTACTCTCCCTGCGTCCATTCGCTTTCATCGAGAAGATGCTCGCCGATTATGTATTTGCCTCCAAAAACGCCCGTTATAACGCCGAAAGCCGAAACGTCGGGGTTTCCGATAAAGGCACCGTTTTCATCAAGGAGGCTGGCGCCCACTGTGATCAGATACGGAGCATAGTAGGTGTAGTCCTTTGAAAGATCCACGTCCCGATCGAGTATCAGGTACTTGCCGTCGATATGCAGTACGGCGCCCGCCCAGCCGAGCTTATAGGCCTTCATAGCGCTTGCCGTTTCGGCTCCGGACCATTCGAAAACGCTGTATTCGGGCGCGGCGTCCATCGGAACGTCGTTTTCAAAGGTGTAGTCCTTTATCCCTTCAAGGAAAACGCCCAATGACCTTTCCCCCTCATCATTCAAATAGTACGTTATCGTATAGTCTATCGCAATATCTCCAAACACCTCGTAGTACGGCGGCAGAAACTCGCCGCGCTCGATGCTGTATCCAAACGGCGCTCCGTGCTCGCCGTAAAAGCCCGACGATGTGTGCCACGAGCTGCTTTCATCGAACCCGGCGCTGAAGCTTGCTATCAGCGCGCCGCAGTTGTCGTAAACGTAGTGCATATTGCTTTCGCCGTGTATAAGAAAGTATTTGGCGGGCTCATCGAACAGCGTTCCGCCGATAAGGTTGCCCGTTCTGCCCGGAGTCGGGAAAACGAGCGGCTCCGCCGTCGGTACTGCCGCCGGCTCTTCGGTCGCGGCTTCCGTAGGCGCCGCCGTGGGCTTCGGCTTGTTCGACGGCGACGGCTTGACGCGGAAAACGCAGGCCGAGGCCGCAAAAACGGCGGCGGCAAGCAGAAGCAGAACCATCCTTTTCGCTTTCATATTGATATTCCTTTGATATTAGCGTTTTTCACGATCTTCAGTATAGGTTTTGAGCGCCGAAGAGTCGGCGCTCAATTCAATTATGCTTTATTATAATTATTTGCCTGCGCTTATACCCTTCATATAGGGAACATAGCCGCAGCTTGCCACGAGCATCTGCCCTTCGGCGGTCTCGAGCCAATCCACGATGGTTCTCGCCATCTCGTTAACATCGGTCTTGGGGATAATCGCGTAGAAGGGGTTGACGTAGGGGTATTCGCCCTCGTTGATGGTCTCATAGGTGGGCTCAACGCCGTTTATTGAGATGAACTTGAGATTCGGCTGATTGTACATATAGCTCGCGTAGTAGAACACGGAGTAGCCGATCGCGTTCGCGCTGCTGTCGTAGGCGGCGATATCCCGGATAACGTCGCTCATCGTTTGGGACACGGTGACCTCCTCGGCGGGGGCCATCTCGGTGCCCTTCATAACCAGATCGAGCATCAGGGTCTGGCTGCCGCTGAGAACGGGGCGCTGAAACGCCTTTATCTCCTGATCGAGGCCGCCGACCTCCTTCCAGTTCGTGATCTCGCCGGTGTATATGCCCTTGACCTGCTCCTCGGTGAGGCTGTTCACGGGGTTGTCCTTATTGACGATGAAAACAAGCGCATCGAGGCCGATGGGGCGCATATCGAAGCGATTCTCGGGATCGTACTGCTCCTTGGTGGGCGCGCTTGCCTCGTAAACGAGCAGCATATCCGCCTCGCCCTTGGCGAGCGCTTCATAGGAATAGTCGGTGGTGCTGACCTGGCACTTTGCCTCCGCCTCCTCCTCGGTGCAACCGGTTACAAACCGGATAAGGCTCATCGCAAGGGGGATGTTGGCAGTTGAGCCGTCGAAGCGGGGGTACTCGTCGTAGGAGCATGCAGGACGCGCAGCCGGGGGATTGGGCGCGGTGGTGGCGGGCTCTTCGCTCGGCACTTCCTTGGGTGCGTCGGTGGGCGCTGAACTCGGAGCGTGCGTAGTCGCATCTGCGGGTGCTGCGGTGGGCGCCGCAGTCGGCTCGGGTTTATTGCTGCCCGCGCAGGAGATCAGCGCGAAAGCGAGGACAAGCGCGAGTACAAAAGCAAATATGCGTTTCATTTTTCTTTCCTTTCCGCAAACAGCATCTATTCCTCCGTTTGCAACGCGTATTATAATGTATTGGATTTATATATTCAAGTAGTTTTATCAAATTTCATAATTTGTTCATTTTTTGCTTCAGCCCCATATCGAGCTGCGCCTTGAATCGCTCGCGAGCGCGGGATTGAACACCTTGAAAAGCCAGTTCCCCGCCCCGTCCTTAACGCCGACGTAGATGCGGATGGGCTCTGCCGAAGCTTCAAGCCCGAGCAGGTCAAGGTACGGGTCCGTGCTGTTGTCGCCGATAACGATCCGATCCTCCAGTTCAATGCTGTTGTAGAGCCTGCTGTACTCGGTGTCGTATGCGTCCGCATTCGGATCGGCTTCACGCTCGAGCGAAGCGTTGATCAGATTGCCCTGCTCGTCGTAAACATAGTCCGAAAGAAACAGCGCGCATTCGTAGACTCTTGTATCCTGCATGAACATCGTCGCGGCGGCAGGATCGATATTCTCATAAAGCAGCTCCCCCGAGGGCGAAAACACCGCTGTTTTGAACGCACCTTCATCTCTTCCAATGTAGATCGGATCGATACCCAAAATGTATTTCCCGCCTAAAATGCCTTTGATCTGCCCGAACGGCGCGGGGTCGAATTCGCCCGTTATATTGCCGTTCTCATCAAGCCAAACGCAGCGCCCGTAGCCGGAGCGATAGCGATGGAGTTCAACGTCGTAGCTGTACTCCGCTTCAACAAGAAGATATTTGCCGTCAACGGGCAGCACGCCGCCCATCTCGCCGATACTCAGCCCCTGCTGCTTCACCCGAACGGTTTTGCCCGTATAGCAGTCGAAAAACTCGATGAGCTCGCCGTCCACGAGCTTGAGCATGAGCGGGCCGAAGATTCGGTAGTCGTCCAACTGACGCATGAGTCTTAGCGAAAAATTGCCGACTATTCCGTTTTCGCCGTAGAAGCCCGAGTAATAGCCGTAGCCCTTGAAGACCGTTAGAAGCTCGCCGTATCTATCGTAGGCATAGAAAAGATCGCCCTCGCCCTTTAAAACGAGATACTTCGCGGGCTCTTCAAATATTTCTCCGCCCGTAAGATTGCCGAGCCTGCCGTTTGCGGGCAGGATGAGGAACGAAGTTTGCTCGGGGCTTTCGGCGCACGCGTCGTTGGGTGTTTCCGAGTTTTTGGTGCAACAAATCAGCGCCGCAAGCAGCGCCAATAGGACCGCAATAACCGATAAACGCTTCATCATGCCTCCGTAAGCATCAGTTAAAAGAGAACAGCGATCTGCTCTGCGGCTTCGAGTCGGAATCGAGATTGGGGCTGTATATCTTGAAAAGCCAGTTGCCCGACGCATCCACAACGCCCGCGTATATGCCCTTGTTATACATACCGCCAAAGCCGAAGCTCGACGCGCTCCATCCGCCAATACGGATACTCAAGCCCTCGAGCTCTATGCGTTCAACGCTCCGGTACATCTTGCTCATCACCGCATTCTGCGGGAAAACGTCGTATTTATTGCCATCGCAATCATGCCATTTGCCGTCCTTCAAATAGTAATCTCCGAACATGGTGTATGAAAAATCGTTGTACCAGCGCACCTGCACCTTTTCCTCGATGAGATTTCCCGAGATATCATAAAGGTCGTAGAGAAGCCAATCCTCGCTGTCGAAAACGGGCTTCTCGGGGTCATAGCAAACCAGATACTTTCCGCCTAAAACGCCTTCTATCCTTCCAAACGGCGTTTCATCGAACCCGCCTATCACGGAGCCGTCCGAATCGATGAGGGTGAGGTTTCTTTCAACCTCTTCATCCTCAGAGCCATACTCCGCGATATACTTATCCTCAACGTGCATGAGCACGCCCCATTTGCCGACGTCGATGCCGCCGCCCTCGATGAACACCGTTTTTTCACAGCGCCAATCGGTTATGCTGACCGCCATTTCGTCGTTATCGCCTGCGAAGCCGACGAAGATATCCGCGCAGCGTTTAACGTATTCGGCGAGCGGAAAATAATCCATCAGTTTAAGGCTGAAATCGCCGCAGACCCCGTATTCGCCGTAGAAGCCCGTTAGATCGCCGTCACTTTGGAAAACTCCGCACAGCTCGCCCATGCTCGAGTAAACGTAATGCACTCCGCCGCTGCCACAGAGCACCAAATACTCTGCGGGCTCGGGGAAGATGCGTCCGCCCGTTTGATTGCCGAGCTTGACGCCGGAGGACGGGAACTCAAGCCCCTGCGATGAAATATCGGGCGGCGCAGTTGGACGGGGCTTGGGCGTGACCCGCACGCGTTCGCCCGTGATCGGGTCGGTAACGGGTCCGTAGGTCTCTCTCGGAGCCGTTTCCGTATCCTTCGCGCAGGAGCTGAGCGCACCGAGGAGCAGAGAAGCAAGCAGGAAGCAGAAGCCCCGTATGCAATTTTTTATTGTGTTTTTTCTCATTAAGCAATCGCCCTCACCTTCGGTTTTTACACCATTATTGTAGTATACAAAAGCCCGAATTGCAAGCAAAACGGGCTTTGTCACAAAAAGTTAATAAAGGGCGATTTATCCTTCCTGTTCTGCGGGCGAAACGGTGACAACGACGTACTCGCACGGGTACTCGTTTCGGACAGGCCACCCCCATCCGCAAAGCCCCGAGGAGGTGATATGCGTCATACTGCCCACCTTGAACTCGCCGTAATTTTTCCAGCCCATCGCGGTCTGCATTATCCCGAACGGGAAGAGCTGACCGCCGTGGGTATGCCCCGAAAGCTGGAGCTCAAAGCCGAGCGCGGCGTTTTCCTTCGCCTCAACGGGCTGATGGTCGAGCATGACCTTCATCATTTGCTCGGGCATCCCCGCAATTAGATCCTCCGCCTTCGCCCTGCCGTGCTCGCCGTCCCAGCCGTTATCCTCGCGGCCTACGAGCACAATTTCGCCGCCTATCACCGCGTAATTCTCGCTGAGGATGGCGATACCGTTATCGGTTATCGCGTTTTCAAGCTCGATATCGGTGAAGGTGCGCTCGCCGTTTTTGAGGTCGCCCGAAAAGGCCTGCCTGTCGTGATTGCCGTAAACGAAGTATATGCCGTATGTGGCATTGAGCTTGCCAAGCTCCGCGAAAACCTCATACATATCGGCCTTGGAGGTGCGTTCGTCCACCATGTCGCCGCCGAGCACGATAGCGTCTGGCGAAAGCGCGTTTATCTCCTCGATATGATCCTTGAGAACGGACTTGCTTTGCACCGTTCCGTAATGCGTGTCGCTGATGAAAACGATGCGGTAGTTTTTCGATACGTTAGGGGAGGAAACGCTGTAATCGGTGCGCTTAACGGTGCTTATGCCGTATAGCCCATGCAGTAAGAACGCGATGAACAGCACCACCGTCAGACCCCCGCAAAGGTAGAATTTGCTTCCCTCCTTCATTTTGAAGAGCTTATGCGCGATGAACGCAAGCAGATCCGCTATAACGCCGCTGAGCATGATATAGAATGCGACAGCGCAGGCGGACGACCAGATATTGAAGCAGAACGGGAAATTCAGCGCCGCGAGAACGCCGCGAAGCGCAAGGCTTTTCCCGCTTTTGGGGTTCTTTCCGAAGGAGTGGATCAGCCCCTTCGTGCGGAAGAAGGCATAAGCGGCGCAGATGATCCCTATCACGATTCCGTAGGGCAGATACTGCGGCATATAGCCGAGAGTGAAGAAATGCTTCATCGTTCTTTCCTCCAAAGTTAAAGCGTTTTATCGGTTCCATTTCGTAATGCTCATTTCTTTATGAGCCCCACGACAACGTCGTCCATAAGCGCCATAACAACGGGCTCGCCCTTTCCGGCTCTCTGGTCTATCTTGATTTCCTCGGTGTTGAACGGCGTTTCCGCGCCGCTTTTTTGAACGGCGGCAAGGTCAATCGGCACGGTGACGTGCATTACGGCGGCGATGCGCGTGCCGTTCGAGCCGTTCTTTTTGAAGCCGAAGCACTGAAGACCCTTGCCGTGCCTGCCTTGGATATCATGGTCGAATACGAAGCTGCGCTTCATGTAGCCGCGGTCGGTCACGGTCAAAAGCTCGCCCTCATCGGTGATATGGCTTGCGAAGATCACCTTATCGCCCGCGTCGAGCTTGATGCCCTTCACGCCCGCGCTGGCCCTGCCCATCACGGGCACGGTGTCCGCGCTGAAGCGGATGCTCATCGCCTTTTCCGTTACGAGGATGATGCTGTCCTCCTCAAGGGGCTCGGGTATGTATTCGACCGAGAGCACCGTGTCGCCCTCTTTTACATTAACGGCGGCAATGCGCTTGGTGCGCGTTACATACTCGCGCGCCTCGGTCGCTTTGACCATTCCATGCGCGGTGTAGAAGAACATAAGCCCGCGGGTGAAGTCGTCGTCGAACGCGCCGACTATGCGTTCATCCCCTTCCATCTCGACTATCGCGGAGAGGTTGGTGGGTTTCTTATCCGCCTTGGTCTCGGGGATATCGCCCATGCTCAAGGTTATCAGCGCGCCGTGGCTCGTAAAGAGCCTAAGGCTCCTTTCGGTGGAGCTTGGGAACACCGCGAGCGGCTTCTCGGCGGCGAGTACCTCGGGCGTAACGAGCCTCGGCTGGAGCCTTCGTATTCTATTATCGGAGAGAAGGAGCACCGTGGCAGGCTCACTTATCGCTTCCTTTGCCTCCTGCTCGACCTCCGCGCCGTCGTCGCCGATGAGCTGGGTGCGACGCTCGGACTTGAACTGCTCCCTTATTGCGGTCAGCTCGTCCACGATAAGCGCGTGGAGCTTCTTCTTCGATGCGAGGATATCCTTGAGGCGCTTTATCTGTTTCTTAATGTCGTTAAACTCTTTTTCTATCTCAAGCTGTTCGAGATTGGTCAGCCTCTGCAGGCGCAGATCGAGTATCGCCTCGGCCTGAAGCTGGGTCAGCTCGAAGCGCTCCATGAGGCCGACCTTCGCCTCCTTGGGCGATTTTGAAGCCCTGATAAGCGCGATCACCTCGTCGATATTCAGAAGCGCGATCATCAAGCCCTCTAAGATATGGCTGCGGCGCTCCGCCTGCTCGAGCTCGTTTTGACAGCGGCGCGTCACGACCTCGTCCTGATGCTTGATATAGTAGTCGATAAGCTCGGTCAGGCTCAAAAGCTTGGGCTTGCCCTCGGCTATTGCGACCATAATCACGCTGACGGTCTTCTGAAGGTCGGAGTATTTAAACAGCGCATTCAGCACCTTCTGCGGGTCGAAATCCTTCTTGACCTCGATTACCGCGCGCACGCCCGTTCTGTCGGACTCATCGCGGATATCGCTGATGCCCGCGAACGCGGATTTGCTCTTTTGCTGAACGAGCGCGAGTATCTTTTCAAGCGCGGAGGCCTTGTTGACCTGATACGGAAACTCGGTTATGACGATATTCGTTTTGCCGTTTTTGAGCGGCTCGAAATGCGTTTTCGCGCGGTTGGTGAGCTTGCCGCGCCCCGTTTCGTAGGCGGTGCGTATCTCGTCGGACTCGATAAGATAGCCGCCCGTCGGGAAATCCGGGCAGGGCATTATCTTTAGAAGCTCGTCGAGACCTATCTCGGGGTCGTTTATCCTCGCTATGACCGCGTCTATCGCCTCGGTCGGGTTATGCGGCGGTATGGAGGTGGTAAGACCCACGGCGATGCCGTTTGAGCCGTTTATAAGAAGGTTCGGGAGCCTGCCCGGAAGCAGGTCGGGCTCCTTCAAGGTGTCGTCGAAATTCAGGCTGAATTTAACGGTGTCACGCTCGATATCGCGAAGCATCTGCATCGCGGCGGGCGTCATCCTTGCCTCGGTATAGCGCATCGCGGCGGCGGAGTCGCCGTCCATGCTGCCGAAATTGCCGTGCCCGTCCACCATCGGAACGCGCATATTGAAATCCTGCGCCATGCGTACCATCGCGTCGTAGACCGAGCTGTCGCCGTGCGGATGGTATTTACCGAGGCAGTCGCCCACGATGCGCGCGGATTTCCTATGCGGCTTATCGGGCGAAAGCCCAAGCTCCATCATAGTGTAGAGGATGCGCCTTTGAACGGGCTTCAAGCCGTCCTCAACGCGCGGCAGAGCGCGCTCCAAAATGACGTGCTCGGCGTAGGGCATCATGGATTGATGCATAACGTCGTCCATGCTCCTTATTATGATGGGGAGCTTCGGCTCGCGCGGCTCCTGAATTTGATTTTTCTTTGCCATATTTGGTTTCCTTCTTCAATTACTCTTTATACCAAGCTTTTAAGTATTAATATTCCCTTAATTCATCGATCATGGGCTGTATTCGCCACATCGCAAGCTCTTTTTTCGGCAGGGAAACAAGTTCTTCGGTGCTCACCCATTTGAAGCCGACCGTTTCACCGTCCTGAACGGTAATTGATCGCTTATCGCAATCGGTCTCGGCAAGGAACTCAACGTAGATCGAATGCCCGCTGTGATGGATGATCCTGCCGAGCTCCGAAAAAGTGGCGTTTTCAATGCCCGTTTCCTCGAAAAGCTCCCTTTTTGCCGCTTCAAGCGCGGGCTCTCCCGAAAGCGCCGAGCCTCCCGCGGAAAGCTCCCATCTGTCGCCGAAGGGTTTTACGGGATGCCTTCGCATCAGAAGCCAGCTCCCGTCCGAATGCCGCACCGCAATATCGCAAACGAGGTGATACATCCCATCGGGGATCGGTTCGCCGCGAACGAGCTTAACGCCCTCGATCCTGTTCATATCCTTATCGTAGGCGTCCCAAAGCTCTATCGATTCTGCCATCACCGGTTCTCCTATCGTTCGCCTTTAAGCAGCAAGCCTACGATGAGTCCAAACATCATGCCAAAGCACGATCCCACGGGCAGCCAAAGCCCGATATTTTTCGTTAAAACACCGATGAGCGTGCCGAAATATTC
>JAFZJT010000195.1 GCA_017553815.1 Clostridia bacterium | reverse complement strand
GAACATGACGGCGATAGAATACATCCGCAACGCCATGAAGCGCGTTCGCAAAAAGGAGTCCTCGATCATCCTTGCAAGTCAGAACATCGAGGATTTTCTTATTCCATCCATACGCGAGTTCACAAAGCCGCTGTTCAGCATACCGACGCATCAGTTTCTCTTCAACGCGGGACAGATAAACCCGAAGGAGTATATGGACGCATTGCAGGTCGAGCCTTCTGAGTTTGAACTCATCAAGTACCCCGAGCGCGGGACCTGCCTTTTCAGATGCGGCAACGAGCGGTATCTTCTGCAGGTCATAGCCCCCGATTATAAGTCCGCTATGTTCGGCAGAGCGGGAGGCAGATGATGGGCGCAACGATCGCAGCGGCGCTTAAAAAGCTGGTAGTCGCTCTTTTGACCGACAGTAAGGCTCGAAAGGTCGTGCTCGGGTTGATCCTCGGAGTCATGGTTATCATCATCCTTCCCTTCGCCGCCATCATCGCCATATTCAGCAGCGGGTTCAACTTCGATAACGGAAGGCTCCAAGCGATAGTCGTTGAGAATCTTTCGGCGCAGGAGCAAGAGCTGCTTCAAGGGATCGAGGATCTTATGAACGAGATCGAAGCGGCTATGCTCGAAGCGGGCTTCGATATTCAAAGAGCAAAGGAAGCGCAGGTACTGTATGTGCTTGCGCTTTCCTCCTTCTCCGAGGAAGACGGCTTCGTTCAAAAGCTCGTTTCCTGCTTCGCAGTCGGACAGACGGACGAGCAGCTCGTCTCTGCCGTAAACGCCGCCTTCGGAACGGAGATCTCCGCAACGGAGTTCACCAATGTAATGAATATGATCCGTGCGGCATTTATCCCGACCGACGGCTATTTGGCTCCCGACACAAAGAACAACATCGACCTCGTTATGTGGGCGAAGCACGCGCTTGCAAAGGGCTGGGGCTATGTGTGGGGGACCTACGGTCAGGTGCTTACGAAAAGCGAGTTCGATGCGAAGATAGAACAGGATCCCGAGCATGTCGGCGCATACGCCGAGTTCATAGAGTCGCATTGGCTCGGAATGCGTACCGCGGACTGCAGCGGCTTCATAAAGGGCTACGGCTGGTTCGATCCCGAAACGCACGAGATAGTGTACGGCACGAACGGCATGGTCGATCTGAACTCGGACGGCTTCTATGAAACCGCCACGGAAAAGGGCTCTATCGAAACCATACCAGAGATACCCGGTCTCGCCGTCTACAAGGAAGGTCATATAGGCATCTACATCGGCGGCGGTCAGGTCATCCACGCAAGCTCCACCACGACCGGCGTTGTTCATACGCCTCTTGAAGACAGCGGCTGGACGCATTGGCTAAAGATACCGTACATCACCTACTTCGATAACGATGAACCGTTCGAAACGCCGAGCGCAGCGCCCGACCTTTACAGAAAGAAAGTAATGCCTACGGAACCGCCCTCGGAGAATACTCCCGAGCCAGATGATGGGGATCGCAAACCGAATTCGGACATTCGATACCCGCGCTCTTAAAATCATTCCAAGGAGATGATGATCAATGAAGAAAGTATCGGTAAGCATATCCTGCGATGAAGAAAAGCTCTCGACACTTCGCCTGTACCTTGATAAGAAAGGTATGCAGGTTGAAAGCGAGCTTGCAAAAGCGCTTGATGCGCTCTACACGAAAAATGTACCCGCAGGCGTTCGGGAGTTTATCTCTCTGCGCTCCGGCGGCGAACCG
>JAFZJT010000194.1 GCA_017553815.1 Clostridia bacterium | reverse complement strand
GAACATGACGGCGATAGAATACATCCGCAACGCCATGAAGCGCGTTCGCAAAAAGGAGTCCTCGATCATCCTTGCAAGTCAGAACATCGAGGATTTTCTTATTCCATCCATACGCGAGTTCACAAAGCCGCTGTTCAGCATTCCGACGCATCAGTTCCTCTTCAACGCAGGACAGATAAACCCGAAGGAGTATATGGATGCTCTGCAGGTCGAGCCTTCCGAGTTTGAACTCATTAAGTACCCCGAACGCGGAACATGCCTGTTCAGATGCGGCAACGAGCGGTATCTTTTGCAGGTCATAGCGCCGGACTATAAAGCGGCTATATTCGGCAGAGCGGGAGGAAGGTAAAATGGGAGCTTCGATCGCAGCGGCATTGAAAAAGATAGTCGTTGCCATGCTGACGGATAAGAAAGCTCGCAAGGTCGTGCTCGGGATAATCCTCGGAGCGATCGTGATACTGCTGCTGCCCATCGCCGCGATCATGGCGATATTCGACGGCAGTATGAGTATAGACGTATCAAGACTCCAAACGATCGTTGTCGACAACCTCTCCGCACAGGAGCAGGCGAAGCTGCAGCGCGTGGAGGATCTCATGAACGAGATCGAAGCGGCTATGCTCGAAGCGGGTTTCGACGGCCAAAGGGCGAAGGAAGCGCAGGTGCTGTTTGTGCTTGCGCTGTATGACTTCTCCGAGGACGATGGCTTTGTCGATAAGCTCGTAGGATGCTTCGAAGTAAGACAGACGGACGAGCAGCTCATCTCTGCCGTGAACACCGCCTTTGGAACGGATATCTCCGCCGAGGACTTCACCAACGTAATGAACGCGATCCGCGCTGCGTTCATCCCGACCGACGGCTATTTCGATCCAAGCACAAAGAACAACATCGACCTCGTTATGTGGGCAAAGCACGCGCTTGCTAAAAAATGGGGCTATGTGTGGGGAACCTACGGTCAGGTGCTTACGAAAAGCGAACTCGATGCTAAGATCGAACAGGACCCCGAACACGTCGGAGCATACGCCGAGTTCATAGAGTCGCATTGGCTTGGCGGCCGCACAGCGGACTGCAGCGGCTTCATAAAGGGCTACGGCTGGTTCGATCCCGAAACGCACGAGATAGTTTACGGCACGAACGGCATGGTCGATCTGAACTCGGACGGCTTCTATGAAACCGCCACGGAGAAAGGCTCCATCGAAACCATACCCGAGATACCCGGTCTCGCCGTCTACAAGGAAGGTCATATAGGCATCTACATCGGCGTCTGTCAGGTCATCCACGCAAGCTCCACCACGACAGGCGTTGTTCATGCGCCGCTTGAAGACAGCGGCTGGACGCATTGGCTAAAGATCCCGTACATCACCTATATTGAAACCGGCGATACGGAACAAATGTATGAGCTGTATAGAAAAAAGATCGTTCCGACAGAGCAACCTGCCTGCAGCGCTCCCGTGATAGGCATCGGAGAGAACCGCAGGAAAGAAGCTGTTGAAACCACATCATCGACAGCGGAACCAAAGCCGGTAAACAACAATGGAGGTTTGGAACAATGAGAACAGAAACCAACGCAGAAGAAACGCCCCGTGAACGGCTCAAGCGAAAAATAGGTATCAACTTCGAGGAGTATAAGGCGGGATGGATGAAGATGTCGTCGTCAGAGCTGATCGAAGACTGCGAATCAATTCAAGCCATAACCTGTATGGCGAGAGTAATCCCCTGTGCCGTCTCGGATGAAGATGCCGAATATCTGCTACGCTTTAAGAATCCTCTTGAAGTAGTCAGCGATGAGTGGATCAGCAGAAACGGCATTGAAGCTGTTATCGATTCTCTTGCAATAGATGATGAAGTCAGCAATATGCTTTCAGCCTTGAGAGGGCAGTGCAGCGCGTATTACTTTTATGATTCGGAGAGTGAATCCTCTGATGAGGAAGAAACTCAGCTGCTTTCGATGTAAGCGGTTCAGTTATGAACAAGAGAGGAAAGGTTGCTCTATGAAAAAAGTATCGGTAAGCATATCCTACGATGAAGAAAAACTCTCGACACTTCGCCTGTACCTTGATAAGAAAGGTATGCAGGTTGAAAGCGAGCTTGCAAAAGCGCTTGATGCGCTCTACACGAAAAATGTACCCGCAGGCGTTCGGGAGTTTATCTCTCTGCGCTCCGGCGGCGAACCG
>JAFZJT010000193.1 GCA_017553815.1 Clostridia bacterium | reverse complement strand
TGGAGCATCTTTGAGAATGTGTGCCAAAGCAGCAGTATGAGCGGTAAGCTCACCGGCACAGCATTCATTCTTAAAGCCATCGCTAAAATGCGACCGGTTGATTCCGTCGCTTGATTTCTCCCGGAAGATATTGACACGATCATCCGCTACCTCGTTATTGACAAATCCCTTAATTAAGCCTATAATCAAAGCAAATACGGTGCTCAAGAGGCAAAACGGTGACAGAGGGCAAAATATCCAAGCGAATAGCGTTTTTCGCACTGCCGATATTCATCGGGCAGCTGTTTCAGCAAATGTACAATATCGCGGACTCGTTCGTGGTGGGCAGGGTGCTCGGCACTCAGTCGCTCGCGGCGGTCAGCTCGTCGGGCAGCCTTATCTTCTTGATAGTCGGCTTCATTTACGGCGTATTCGTCGGCGCGGGCGTCGTTATCGGGCGCTACTA
This sequence comes from Clostridia bacterium, assembly GCA_017553815.1. Next base: position 6,821 of record JAFZJT010000193.1, on the reverse strand, counting down.
CGGCGCGCAGAAATACGATATGGTGCACAGGGCTGTGCACACGACCGTTGCGTTCGGCATAGCCGCCGGACTGTTTTTGACGGTGTTCGGCGTTATCTTCACGCCGTTCATACTCAGGCTCATGCGCACTCCCGAGGACGTTCTTTCCGAGTCGATACGGTATTTCCGCTTCTATTTTGCGGGCTCGCTCGGAAGCGTTCTTTATAACTCCTTCAACGGCATTTTTCAAGCGCGGGGCGACAGCCGCCATCCGCTGTACTACCTGATGATCGCCTCGGTAACGAACGTTATCCTCGATATCCTTTTCGTTAAGTTCCTCGGCTTTGGAATCGTCGGCGCGGCGGTCGCAACGGCAATCTCGCAGTTTTTGAGCGCAGGCATCTCGCTTTATAAGCTGACCCATGTTGACGACGTTCACCGCATAACCTTGAAGGAGATTCGCTTCGACCCGCCGATGCTCAAAGAGGTGCTCGCAACGGGGCTTCCGACGGGCGTTCAGAACTCGGTCATCGGCCTTGCAAACGTCATCGTGCAGTCGAATATAAACGTTTTCGGCAAGCAGGCGATGGCGGGCTGCGGCGCGTATTCAAAGCTCGAGGGCTTCGCGTTTCTTCCCGTAACGAGCTTCAGCGTTTCGCTGACGACCTTCACGAGCCAGAACCTCGGTGCTAAAAAATACGACCGCGTCAAAAAGGGAAGCGTTTTCGGGCTCGCCTCGGGCGTTATACTCGCCGAGATAATCGGCATACTCTTCGTTATCTTCGCGCCGAAGCTGATCGCGCTGTTCGATAAATCGCCGGAGGTGGTGGCGTTCGGCGTGAAGCAGGCGCGCACCGAGGCGTTGTTCTACTGCCTGCTCTCGCTCTCGCATTGCATGGCGGGCATAATAAGGGGCGCGGGCAAGACCACCGTGCCGATGCTCGTTATGCTTATATGCTGGTGCATAATCCGCGTGACCTATATAACGGTAACAACGCATTTCATCCCCGATATCGCCGTCGTTTTCTGGGCGTATCCGCTAACGTGGACGCTGAGCTCGATCGCGTTTGTCACCTACTATTTCAAGGTTGATTGGATGCATAATTTTGAGCGAAAAGAACAAAAGCTCTTGAACAAGAGCCGATAACAGCGTAAAATAACATTGAAAACCAATACCCGAAAGGAAATCAAAACATGAACGAAATCGTATCCGCAAAAAGAGCGTTCGCTCTGATGGAAAAGCTCGGTTATGTGCGCGTAAGCTGCACCGCTGAGGAGAAGCGCGCCGCCGAGGAGCTTCAAAAGGAAGCCGCTTCCTTCGGTCTTGACTGCGCGATCGAGGAATTCGAGGCCGCGACCGGCGAAATATCGAAGGCGAGCTTCAAGGTCATCGCTCCATACGAAAAGGAGTACGAGGTAACGGGCTATATCCGCTCCGACTCCACTCCCGATGAGGGGCTCGATCTCGACTTCGTGTACGTTGAAAACGCGCTCGAAGCAAACCTTGTGGGCGTGCAGGGCAAGGCCATCCTCGTCAACGGCAGGTTCGGCATGGAGACCTATGAGCGCATCCAGAAGGCAAAGCCCGCCGCGATCATCACATTCTCGGGCGCGGTGGACGATGACCTAAATAAGACCGACCTTGAGATCAGGAAGATCCGCGAGACCTACGCCGAAAAGCACGGCTCCGCCGTTGCACTGACCATCCGCGCCATCGACGCGCTTGAGATAGTCAAGAGCGGCGCCAAGAAGGTGCATATCACCCTGAAGAGCGAATCGAAGCAGGGCATTTCGAGGAACGTTTGCGGCGAGATAAAGGGCACCGAGTTCCCCGATGAGATCGTTTCCTTCGGCGCGCATTTCGACAGCGTCTACTTCTCCACCGGCGTGTACGACAACATGTCCGGCTCTGTGATCATCATGGAGCTTGCGCGCTACTTCATGGCCAATCCCCCGAAGCGCACGCTCAAATTCAACTGGTACGGCTCGGAGGAGCAGGGACTTCTCGGCAGCAAGGCATATGTTGAGGCGCATAAGGAAGAGCTCGACAAGCACCGCTTCATGATAAACGTGGACGTGGCCGCGCCCATCCTCGGCAAGGAACTCATCTTCTGCATGGGCACCGAGGCGCTCAAGAGCTATGTGGACGGCATGATGAAGGAGCTTGGAAGAGCCGCCGCTGTTGAGGACGATATCTATTCGAGCGACAGCATCCCGTTCGCGGATAACGGCGTTCCCGGAATCAACTTCTGCCGCTTCGGCGCACCCGGCACCGCGTTCATCCACGACAGGCGCGACAACCTCGGCCTTGGCTTCATGTCCGCGGAGGCGCTGGATATCACGCTTCAGAACGTGCTTGAATTCTCCAAGAGGGTCATAAACGCCCCCGTGTTCCCGATCGAGAGGAAGATATCCGACTCCATCAGGGGCAAGGTCGATAAGTACCTGTTCAAGAAGAAGGACTGAGAATAGAATCAACTATATCGCCGCGTGATACTTTTTGCGCGGCGATAACTTTATAAACCATCAAGTAAACCAAAGGTAGAGCGAAATAAACCTCGGGTCGGTTGAGTAAAGCGGGAGGAATATGCTAATATGAGCGCATCCAAATCACAAGGAGGCAAACTTCAAATGACTGAATTGACAATGGGCGGCTTCATCGCCGCCAAACGGCAGGAAAAGGGAATGACGCAGCTCGAACTCGGCGAAAGGATGGGCGTTACCGACAAGGCGGTTTCAAAATGGGAGCGGGAGGATTCACATAGTTAAAGAAACCACACCAAACCCACGCTTACCTTTGCTCAAGAAATACAGTTAAATGGCTGAACTACAAGGAAAAACCGCGTATGCCTGCAAAACAGTTCAACTTGACAGGCTTGCGCTTTTCACAATCGCACATTTGCGGACACCTGCTTCTACATATATAATGGAAGCAAAAAAGGAGGAAAGAATCCATGAAGAAGCTGAAATACTACCTTACCGTTAGCACGGAAGAAACCCGCGTTATCCTCCACAGCCTTATCGAACTGAAGAATAAGCTCATTCGAGAAGGCAGACACACGGACTGCGTGGACGAACTTATCATCAAGATTAGCAAGGTATAATGCGTACAATTACATATCGACCTCTCACGAGAGCCGCTTATTCTGTTTCGGAGTAAGCGGCTTTTTTCATACCCATACATAGCCGCTTGCCTTCGCCGCATGCGGCTAAATCTTTGAAAGGAGGAAATCCCAATGGCGAAAACAAAAGTGATTGCCGTAGCCAATCAAAAGGGCGGCGTAGGCAAAAGCACCAGCGTTTACTGCATCGGGGCAGGGCTTGCAGCCGAGGGCAAAAAGGTTTTGCTTGTGGATGTTGATCCGCAGGGCGATCTGACCAAGATGCTGGGGCAGCGCAAACCGCATGAGCTTCCGCATACCCTCGGAAATGTCATGGACGGCATTGTGGCGGGAACAGCTTTTAAGGAACACCCTGAGATCATGCGCCACAGCGAGGGCTTCGACTTCGTTCCGGCAAACCGCTCCCTGTCCGCTGTTGAAGTGGGGCTGGTGAATGTCATGAGCCGTGAAACGGTGCTGCGGCAATACCTTGACACTGTGAAGCAGGACTACGACTTTGTGCTGCTGGATTGCCGCCCGTCCCTCGGTATGCTGGTTATCAACGCACTTTCCGCATCGGACTATGTGCTGATTCCCGTGCAGGCGGACTACCTTGCCGCAGAGGATATGACAGAGCTTATTGGAACCGTTCAGAGCATCAAGAGGCAGATCAATCCAAAGCTGAAGGTTGGAGGCGTATTTCTCACCATGAGCAATGAAACCAAGTTCCGCAGGGAGATCGTGCAGACGGTAAGGACGAACTTCGGTAAGCACCTTCCCGTGTTAAACGCCGTCATTCCCTCTACGGTGAGGCTTGCGGAGATCAGCACGGCGGACAGGAGTATCTTTCTCCACGATCCAAAGGGACGGGCGGCGGATGCCTACCGCAGATTGACAAAGGAGGTGTTGGACATTGGCGAAAAACAGCGTGTCAGGTCTTCTGACCTCGGTAGATGAGCTTTTCACCACGCAGAAGGAACGGGATGAGGCAAAGCGTGAAGCCGTGGTGGACATTCTGCTCTCGGAGATCAGCGACTTTCCCGACCACCCGTTCAAGGTGCGTATGGACGAAGCCATGATGGAAATGGCGGAAAGTGTCAAGCAGTACGGCGTACTTGTCCCCGGAATGGTAAGAGCCAAACCGGAGGGCGGGTATGAAATGGTTGCAGGACACAGGCGCAAGATGGCAAGCGAAATCGCGCAGATGGAGACAATGCCATGCCTTGTGCGCGAGCTGACCGACGATGAAGCCATTATCATCATGGTGGACAGCAACTTGCAGCGGGAAACCCTGCTGCCGTCGGAGAAAGCCTTTGCTTATAGAATGAAGTTAGAGGCTATGAAACGGCAGGGACAAAGGACAGATTTAACTTTATCGCCAGTGGCGACAAAGTTGGATACGGCATCCAAAGTGGGACAACAAGCCGGTGAGAGCCGAGATCAAGTATTCCGCTATATCCGCCTAACCTACCTTATCCCGCCCCTGCTGGACATGGTGGACGAGGGCAAAATCGCCATGCGCCCCGCCGTGGAGCTTTCGTATCTTCCCGAAAAGGAGCAGGAAGCCTTGTTTGAAATCATGGGCTTGGAGGAGTGTACGCCATCCCATGTGCAGGCTATCAAGATCCGAAAGTTCTACGAGGAGGGCAAGCTGTCAAGCGATGTGATCCTGTCCATCATGCAGGAGGAAAAACCCAATCAGAAAGAGCAGTTCCGTATGCCAAGGGAGCGTATCAGCAAGTATTTCTCGCCGGGGACGCCCGCGAAAACCATTGAGGATACCATTATCAAGGCGTTGGATCTTTACCGCAAACGCCAGCGCAGCATGGAGCGGTGAAACTTTCCAACCAAGGGGAAAGTGTACCCTTTTGAGGGCTTGAGGGCATGACATATCGCCTTCCCCCTCTCCACACCTCACCCCCTTTAATACCTGCTGTACCAACCGAAAAAGAGATTTTTATTACCAACTCCGCTAAAGAAACAGCGGAGCATTTTATTTCCGGCTTTCTTTTCAGCCGGTAACCATTTCAAGGAGGATTACACACATGATTTTCAGATCATTCAAGAAACTTGCGGCGCTCATGCTTGCCGCGCTTACGGTGCTTTCCATAGTGCCTATCTCGGCGTTTGCCGCTGAGGGCGATGCCGTGACGATCACCTTCCGTCCGGCTTGCGACGCGGAAGGAAACCCCATGTACTATAACGGAGAAGCCGTCATCAACGGCCATCACGCAGGCGGAGTCGGAACACCTAAACGCCGAATGTTTGTGGACGGCTTCACCGCCTTCTGTCTGGAACCCGGCGTTCCGCTGCATACGGGAGATACCCTGTATGAGAGTTCCTCGGAGGTATGGAACTCTCTTTCAGCCGGTCAGAAAAAAGCCGTGGGGCTTGCGCTTCTGTATGGCTATCAGGGGAACAGCGATTATTTCTCCGGCAGCGATGACGAAAAGTGGATGGCAACACAGACACTTCTTTGGGAGTTTGTTGTCGGATTCAGAAATACCGTCGCGCCGTATGAACGGACGAGCGACACCGCCTACCAGCTTCACTACGGCGAAAACTATCCCAACGCGGGATCGAGAGCGGTATATGACGAGATCGTGGAGCTTTTGACCCGTCATAACACCATCCCAAGCTTCATGTCCGCTTCACCCGATTCTGTGGCAACGGCTATGGAGTATCAGGACGGACAGTATGTGCTTTCCTTCACGGATGAAAACGGCGTTCTTTCCGAGTATGACTTCATCAGCTCCGACAGCAGCGTATCCGTTTCCAAATCCGGGAACACGTTGACACTTACGGCGGCTCATGCTTTCAGCCATACTGTCAGGATCACAGCAAGCAGAAACAACATTCCGCTTGTAAGATCCGGCGCGAAGCTGCTCGCATACGGCTCGGATACCGCGCAGGATGTTGTTTCGGGCGTAGAAAATGCCGATCCCGTTTACTGCTATCTCAATGTGGAAACCCATACCGGCGCTGTCAAGCTGATAAAGACCTCGGAGGACGGCGTGGTTTCCGGCATTCGCTTCACGATCAGCGGCGAGGGCATTGAGCAAACCGTAGTGACGGGAAGCGACGGTACGATCCTGATCGACGACCTTGTTCCGGGAACATACACCGTGACCGAGCAGGCGTTAGATCAGTATGAGCCGCAGAATTCTCAAACCGTTACCGTCGTAAGCGGACAGACGGCAACCGTTACCTTCAACAATGTACTCAAGCGCGGCGATCTTACGGTTATCAAGACTTCGGAGGATGATTTCGTCGAGGGTATGCGCTTCCACCTTTACGGCACTTCCTTCTCCGGCATCGCCATTGATGAATATGCCGTGACGGACAGCACGGGAAAGGCGTACTTTACGGGCATACTGCCCGGCTCCGGCTATGTGCTTGAGGAGGTGGATACGCCCAACCGCTATGTTGTTCCCGCAGACCAAACGACCGCTATTGAATGGAATGCCGTTACGGAGCAGACCTTTATCAATGTTTTGAAAAAGTGGAATGCGACGGTGAACAAGCGCGACAGCGAAACGGGAACGCCGCAGGGCAATGCTTCACTTGCAGGCGCGGTATATGGGGTATACCGAGGCGATGAGCTGATCGACACCTACACCACGGATGCAAACGGAAGCTTTACCACCGACTACTATGTATGCGGCGATAACTGGACGATCCGCGAGATCAGCCCCTCCGAGGGGTATCTGCTGGATGAAACTATCCACCCTGTCGGCGCGG
>JAFZJT010000192.1 GCA_017553815.1 Clostridia bacterium | reverse complement strand
GGGGATCGAAGTGGGGGTCGCGGGATCGCCGACTACAACGGGAGCATTGGCCGAAGTAAAGTCGATCGGAGTGTTTGCGCCGCCGAGGGGATAGTTTGCGAACTCGGTAACGAGAACCTCGAGCTCATAGCTGCCGTCCGCAGCATCATCGAGAACGTTGAAGTTCACGGTGAAGATCTCGCCCTCCATGGAGAAGCCGGCCGTCGGCATCATAACGCCAAGGCGGATGGAACCGGGGATGGTGGTGTAATCGAGGAGCGCGAAGCCGCCGAGGCTGGACATTTGAGCCATAACGGGGCCGTTTACGGTGCTTGCTGCCTCGAAAACAGCGGGATCGTAGTTGAACTGAAGGTTCAGGATGTGCGCTTCGTAGCTGCCGCTGATGCTGACGGTGGCTGCGAAGGTCTCGCCCTGTTCAACGTTTGCGGGTGCTTCTGCGGTGAATGCTACCGCATCCGCAGGGGTAACACCGGGCTTGCCCTCATCGTCGCCGTGGGGCAAGGTTTGCGTCATGGCGAATGCGGGAACGGCAAGGGAAAGAACCATCGCGACCGCAATTACCATTGCAAGGATTTTCTTCATGCGTAAATCTCCTTCCAAAGATTTATTAAGTCTAATGCGCGGCTTTACAAGCTCCACCTCACGGATGAAGTCGGCAAAGCCGGCAGTAGCTTTGATGTGATGCGTACGGAGCGCGCCAGAATAATGGCACAATCCATACGATAGCAGTATATCAGAAATCGGTCAATATTGCAATCATTTTTTCGTCATTTGGAGCAAAAAAGTTTTACCAATTTCGGATGATATCATAAAACCTTTGCCGTGCTTGATTTTTTCTTTCGCATGATTTTGGCGCTTTTCCGCGTTTAGCAAACCCCTGTTTTGTTTTGCGGTTTTTCGGTTTTTTCCAAGCAGCATCGAGCTTAAAAGACTTTTTCCGTTGAAACAGTATCGGCACGAGCTCCCCTCGGGTATCCCGAATCGAGCTGTTCATTATTGCTTAAATTAATACTAAACTCCCGTTCCAAAAGGCTTATCTGTCATTCGGAGCGGGAGTTTCTACTCAATTTCGATAATGATCGTATCAAAAGCCCGGTATAAGTCCCATGCCGCTGCGCAGTATCTGCACGGCGTCGGCGATATTCACGCTTCCGTTTCCGTCAACGTCGCCGTTGATGAGCGCCTGCACGGTTTTTTCATCCGGCTCATAGCCCGCGATGAAATACGCGAGCTCTCCGCTCCATGTTTCGCCGCGGTCGGCGGAAACGTAGGCGCAGAGCGGGTTCCTTTAAACTTGATCAGAAATTATCTATCAGATCCAACGCCTTGCGAATGATCTGAACGGCGTCAGCGGTCGTGACGCTGCCGTCGCCGTCAACGTCGCCGTTGGTGAACGCCTGGCCCTCGAGCGTCATAAGGCCGAGCGCGTGGCGCAGCGCGAGCACTGCGTCCGCAATGGTGACGCTGCCGTTGAGGTCGGTATCGCCGAGGGTGCCCTGGGGCTGCTGCGGCGTGGTGCCGCCGAGGGTAACTGCAAGGTCGACCCTGTCGCTGTTGCCGTCGAGCGTAACGGTGAAGGTGTAGGTCTTGCCCGCCTCAAAGGTGAAGTCGTTCGCCTTGCCGGGCGTGTTGCCGTAGCTCGTTGCGATATAGATTTTATCGCCGGGGCTCGGGTTGACGATGCACCAGTCGTAGGTTCCGGCGGGAATCTCGATGGAAACTCTGTTCTGCACGACCATATTCTGCGTGTTGAGACTGCCGTCCGCGTTTTCGGGAATCTTGTACTCGAATACTTCGTAGAGGGAAGCGGGTGCGTTGCCGGGATAGAACACAGAGCTGTTCTCGGGAATCTGAACGCCGTATGCGGTCGCGTCCGCGTCGATGAGCATCTGATAGCCGGAGCCGTCGCCCCAATGGTCCTCGGGAACGTTCAGAACTATGACGGCGGTGGTGGCGTTCGGATCGTAGTAGCGCGTGGTTATCGTGGTGTCGCGGTAGATGGGGGTGCCCTGCTCATAGTTCCAGGTCAGGAAGGTGAAGCCGGGATGGGTGGGAGCGGTCGGGAAGGTCGATGGGTCGAGCACGGTGCCCGAGGGAACGGGGCGGGTTTCAACGACCTGCGCGCCGACGTTGTCGTAGAAGGTGACGGTCACCTCGTTCGGGGTGACGTCCACGGGAAGATTGTTTTTGATGAAGAGGCCGGTGATCTCCATGCCCTCGGCGCCGATCCTGCCAAGGCCTGTCACCTCCATGGTGACGGGGTCGATGGTGTAGAGGCCGGTCTTATCGGCGTCGTAGGTCTGCGCCCAATAGATTTTATCCGAAGCAAAATCGTAGGTCATGGACTGGATATAGGCAAGGGATGCGCCGGTGCTGCCGATGAATGAAGCCGCGCCGGTCTCAAGGTCGAGCCTATACAGTCCGGCGGAACTGCTGTTCTCCTCGAGCGTGTAGGCGTTGCCCTGAATGTCGATCGCGAGCGTCATCGGGGTGTCCGAAAGGCCGGTTATCGTG
>JAFZJT010000191.1 GCA_017553815.1 Clostridia bacterium | reverse complement strand
CGTTCAAAAAGCTGCTGGAAGGCGAGCACGGTACTAAGCACTGGCTTGATGCGAACATGGAGGATCATATCGAGGCCTACTGGGGCAGCAGGAAGGCATGGGAAGCACTTCCCGAAAAGGTCTCCGAGATGGACCATTTCACCGACTGGGATACGGTCGTTCATATCGATCACGGGTACGATGAATCGAAGCCGGAAAGCGAGCTCGATCTTTGCGATATGGCAGGCGCGGCGCGCTTCCGCGGCGGCGAACTTATATCCGGCGAGATGCAGAAAGGCGACTGGAAAACTAAACTTCGTTTCCGCTGCGCGTTCGGCCATGAATTCGAGGCAAGCCCGCGTCTCGTGCTTGAGGGCGGCCACTGGTGCCCGGATTGCGAGCGCAGAAGCTGGAATTACGGTGCAAGAGCAAAGATCGATCCTTTCTTCGCTCAGGTCTGGGAGCCGCTGCATGAACCCGATGAGCTCCGCGAATACCCCAAGGAGGTTTCGGAGCTGGACGTGTAATGATCGAGCCGGAACGGGTTGCCCGTTTCGGCTTTCTTATTGCATTGATCGGCGGAATATGGTAAACTTTCTTTATCAATTTGCGAGGGATCGTATCGAAAAGTGATTGGTATCCATTGTTTTTCCGGGACCGGGAACACTTTGAAATGTGCGAAAGCGCTTGAATCGTCGCTTATAGCGCAAGGCGCCGACGTCAACTTTCACCAGATCGCGGACGGCTCGGAGACAGCTGTCGAACACGACCTTGTTATCTGTTATCCCGTTTACGGCTTCAATATGCCGCGGATCATGAAAAGCTTTTGCCGAAATGTGCCGGATGGCGCGAACATATGGTTCCTCAAGACCTCGGGAGAGCCGCTTCGCCTGAACGACAACTCCTCCTTTGAGATGATCTGCATACTTAAGAAAAAGAACTGCGTCATCAAAGGCGAGTTCCATTACATCATGCCCTATAACATGGTGTTTCGACATACGGATGAAACGGCGTCGCTGATGTGGAAAACCGCACAGGAGCGTATTCCCGAAGCGGCAAAAATGATTGCAGAAGGAGAGGAAACGCCGATCCGGCCTCCTTTTTCGGCAAAAGCGGTCTCCGCACTTTGCCGGATCGAGCATTGGTTCTATCCGAAAAACGGGCGTCTGTTCCGTGTTGACAAAAAGAAGTGTGTTCACTGCATGAAATGTGTGAACGACTGTCCGACGAATAATATCTCATTTTCGGACGGTAAGCTTCATTTCGGGAAAAGCTGCATTGGCTGTGTCCGCTGCTCGTTCCGCTGTCCGACCGAAGCGATCCACATCGGGCTCATCGATTTCATGCGCGTCAACGGCCCGTACGATTTCACTCGCGATCCGGACAAGGCCTTTATCGGACGGTACTGCAGGAAGGCTTATCAAAGGTATTTCTCGTCCGACAAAGAAAATGACTTTGCTGGTAAGAATGCAGCAGCAACCTATGTCGAGGAATAATGCCTGCCGTAATATGCTAGCAGCTTCTTAATCTTGTATGGTTATAGTAATGGATATAGCTGTCGATCGAGTCCCTCATCTCACGCAAAGTCGAGTATGGGAACAGGATCGGCAGCTCCGCTTTCATATGGCTGAAAAAGGATTCGATCCTTGCATTATCAAAACAGTTTCCGGCGCGCGACATGCTTTGCCTGATCCCGAGCTTTTTCATGCAATTTGAATACTGCTTGCTTTTGAATTGGGCTCCTCTGTCGGAATGCAGTATCAACCCTTCCGAAGCTCCGCGTATTTCAACAGCCGTTCTGACGCATTGGGAAGCGTCCTCTGCCGTAAATGACCGCTTGGTCTCATTGTAAACTATCTTTCCGTCATACAGATCCATGATGCACATCAACTGCAGTCTTTTGCCTGCAACGGTCATTGACGTGAAGTCGGTGGTCCATTTTTCGTTCGGATGATCCGCCGTGAAGTTCTGCCTGAGAAGATTCGGAAATGATACATCTGATTTCCAAGCCGTTTTTCGTTCGACATAAAGCTTGGAACGCATATCGTTTTCACTCAGGATCTTCTGCAAACGCTTGTGGTTTACAACGATACCGCGTTCCCTTAGGGCTTTGTCTATGCGTCTGTAGCCGTAAGTCCCCTTGCTTGCGTCATAGATCTCACGAACGATACGGAGCAGATCGGCGTATTCTTTCTGCCGGTCTTTTTTCTGCTGTGATGCTTTCCATTTATAGAAACCGCTTCTTGATGCTCCTCCCAGCCGGCAGAATTCGGATATCGATCTGGAAGGGGCAAGGTTGATCAGCCCGTATTTTCCCGATGTGTCCGCATTAAGGACGGCTTTCAGGAAAGTGTTCTCGGCCAATATTGACCTGTTTTCCCTTTCCAGACGGTCGCAGTATTTCTGATACTCATAAATAGAACATTCGGATGGAGCGACCCTACGGCTCTTCCTCACGAAACTGTCCTCGCCGTATTCCATGTATTT
>JAFZJT010000190.1 GCA_017553815.1 Clostridia bacterium | reverse complement strand
AGATAATTATACCGCTTCTCACGCTGTCAAGGTCGGGTAGTATTTTCTCACAGGCTCGAAAATCTCCACCCTTCTCTTGACAGCATTGGGGTTGGTTCCACCGAATGGTCTGAAGTGTAACCTATGTTTGATACCTGAACAAAAATAAACTCAACATAACTGTTAAATGTATTGAATATTTATCTAATATATGCTATAATACATCAATTCGATGGCGCTTGTTACTTCCTCGCCGTCAATAAAATATGGAGGTATCACTATGAACTCAATCAAGAAGTACATTGCCGAGTTCATCGGCACAGCCGTGCTCGTATTCATGGGTTGCGGCACCGCAATGCTTGTTGGCTGTGACGCCGTTAACGGCGGCGGCTACATCCTCACCGCGCTTGCGTTCGGTCTCACCATCGTTGCTATGGCGTACTGCATCGGCAACATCTCCGGCTGCCACATCAACCCCGCAGTATCGCTCGGCGTTCTGATCAGCGGCGGCATGAGCTTCAAGGACTTCATTGCCTACATCATCTCCCAGTGTCTTGGCGCATTCGCAGGCGCAGGCGCGCTTGCGCTCGTTTTCCACTTCGGCAGCGTTCCCGATAAGACCGCGACCGCTGTTGGCAGCGTTATCGACGGCATCGGCTCCAACGGCCTTGCGGGCGTACACGGCAGCGTTCTTGCCGGCGTCCTCGTTGAAGTCATCCTGACCTTCATCTTCGTTATCACCATCCTCGGCGTCACCTCCAAGAAGCAGAGCCACGGCAGCTTCGGCGGTCTCATCATCGGTCTGACCCTCACCTTCGTGCATATCTTCGGCATCGGTCTCACCGGCACCTCCGTCAACCCCGCCCGCAGCTTCGGTCCCGCTCTCGTTGCTCTTATCAAGGGCAACAGCGCACCCATGGGCGCCCTCTGGATATTCATCGTTGCTCCCCTTATCGGCGCAGCGCTTGCGGCATTCATCTATAAGTTCCTCGAGAAAGACGCTTGATCGGCTGAAGAAGCTTAAATCTTACCATAACCCAAACGGATCCGCTTACGGGCGGATCCGTTCACTTTATGCGCAGCAGAAGGAGGATGTGAAAAACAGAAGCGATAGCTCAGCCAAAAAATCTATAAATAAATATATAGCTTTTTTGGCTTGACTTCCTTTCGCCGATATGTAAGAATGTATACGTTGGAAGCCGCAATGAGCGGCAGAAAAAACAAAAAAATTCGGAGGTCTTTTATGCTTTTCAGCAACATTGAGCAGGCTAAGAAGTTCATCAGCGAGAACGATATCAAGATGGTCGATTTCAAGATGGTCGACATCGACGGCCGCTGGCGCCATATCACCATCCCCGCCGAGCGTTTCACCGAGGAAACCATGGAATACGGCATCGGCTTCGACGGCTCCAACTACGGCTTCGCGCCCGTTGAGAACAGCGACATGGTCTTTATTCCCGACCTTGCCACCGCTGCTGTCGACCCCTTCGCCGAGACCGAGACCCTCACCATGAGCGGCGACGCGATGATCATTGCCCGCCCCGAGAACCGTCCCTTCGACCAGTATCCGCGCAACGTGGTCAAGCGCGCCGTCGAGTTTATGCGCGAGAGCGGCATCGCCGATGAGATGATCATCGGGCCCGAGTTCGAGTTCAACGTGTTCGACGACGTTCGTTTCCGCACCACACCTCACCGTCTCACCCTCGAGATAGACACCGAGGAGGCCGAGTGGAACACCGACCAATGCGGCGACGGCTTCCAGAACCGTCATCACGGCGGCTACCATATCGAGCTCCCGCAGGATAGGTATTACGACCTTCGCAGCAGGATCTGCCTGCTTATGGAGGAATGGGGCGTTAAGGTCAAGTACCATCACCACGAGGTCGGCGGCCCCGGCCAGGTCGAGATAGAGGTCGAGCTTGGCGATATCGTCACCATGGCTGATAACACCATGGTCACCAAGCATCTCATCCACAACGTCGCGTTTGCGGAGGGTTGCACCGCGACCTTCATGCCCAAGCCCATCTACGGCGAAGCGGGCAACGGTATGCACGTTCACATGCTCCTCAAGAAGGACGGCAAGCCCCTGTTCTACGATGAGAACGGCTATGCACAGCTCAGTAAGCTCGCGCATAACTTCATGGGCGGCCTCCTCAGGCACGCAAAGTCCCTCTGCGGCATCACCAATCCCTCCACAAACAGCTTCAAGCGCCTCGTTCCCGGCTTTGAGGCTCCCGTTACCATCGGCTACGCAATGGCGAACCGTTCCGCGGTCATCCGCATCCCCGCGTATGCAAAGTCCCCCGCAAGTAAGCGCTTCGAGCTTCGCAACCCCGACGCGACCTGTAACCCCTACTACGCCTATGCGGCGATCCTTATGGCCGGTATCGACGGCATCATCAACGAGATCGATCCGTCCACCTGCGGCTGGGGTCCCTATGACTTCAACCTCTTCGATCTTCCCGAGGAGGAAAAGAAGAAGATCGACAGCCTGCCCACCACCCTTGAGGAGGCGCTCGACGCTCTTGAGAACGACCACGAGTACCTCACCCGCGGCGGCGTATTCCCCGAGAGGCTGATCAAGATCTGGATCGACCGCAAGCGCAAGGAAGCGGCTCGCATCAACAAGATCCCGCATCCCGCGGAGTTCGAGCAGTATTATGATCTTTAATTCATAGTTCGGCAAAATCATAGTTGTAAAGGCTCTTCACATCCGAGAATGGGGCGAAGAGCCCTTTCAATATTGACAGAACGAAAACAATTTGATATACTTTGCGTGAATCAAATTGCGAATACCGATGAGTATTAAAAGGCTGCTTTTGATTACGAACAAGCGGTGCCGCATATATCCTGATTTCGGAAGGATCATGCCATAGTGAAGATCAAAAACAAAAGATATCGCCTAACCCCATATTCATGCAGGCTCGATAAGGCGGAGAGAATATGCGAGCGGATGCAACAGAGCGGCTTTGCGCTGAATAGATGCTGCCGTTTTTTGATGCATTTCGCAAGGAGCGGCGAGCGCTATACCTACCGCGCGGAGCGTTCAAAATACTATATCTCAAGCCTGAACGACCGCCGCTGCGAATACGATGAAGCTTACGACGAAAAGGGCTGGCTGTGCATCCCGGGCAGCGGAGAATTGCGCATTTATCGCGCCGAAGATGGAACTGAGCCGCCCGACATTCCGCAGGAAAGCCGAACGAAGGTCTCCAAAGCGGCGCTAAGAAGCAATAGCCTGCTCATTCTGTTTTTCATACTTGCTCTTATTGCGTATCTGAGCCCGTTGCTCTTCAATATTCGCGGCAGGCTTGCCGATCGTGTTTTCATGAGCATCATTGAGAGCAACGTCATAACCTCTTATTTCGTATTCTTTATTTTGCTTACGATACCCGATACTATTTCATCGATGCGCCTTTTTCTGGCAAATAAGCGCGGTGAACGCCTCGCGGAGCCGGGCTTTCCGGGCGTCGTACCGCTCTGCGGCTATATCATCTCAATCTTTCTCTCCATATATATGGGCTTCTCGAGTTTTCGATCCGGCCCGATCCCGCTTCCTCTGCCCGAAAGCTCCGAAAACAAGCCTTATTTCATCTATAATGATATCGGCATCGCCCTTGAAGGCGAATTGCAGAATGCAAAGAAGCATGACTATATCAAACGCTCAAGCTCGCTCTTTTCCGAGAACATAAAGACCTATGAGCGTGTTGATACCGTGGATAGCGCTTCCATGCTTATAAACGGTGAAGGAATACGGCTATATCTTACCCAGAATGTCTTTCGCCTAAAGTACAACAGCGTTAGGGAGCGGCTTATAGAGGCGCTTATACATTCAAATAGAATGTGGGATAACGAGATAACGGCAGAGCATATCGCCGCCGAAGGCTTCGACGAAGTGCTGCGCCTTTCCGACTGGCGCCTTATCGCCGTGAAGGGCTCCCTCGTTGCTGAAATCAATTACTACTGCATTGCTCCCGATGATTACGATCCGCACCTTGATGACGAAATCGTTTTGAATGCGCTCGCCGCAAAGTGGAGTGTGCTTGAACGATAAAACCAAAACAAGCATCCCCGCGCCGATATTGACGCGGGGATTTTGTATAGTCGGAATTTATTCGTTTCGAGTTATCAAACTGTTGTCAAAGCAGGCAGACAAGCTCGAAAAAGCCTTGTATTTATTGATTTTTCGGAGCGCATCACCTCACTCCCACTCTACAGCACTTAACAATTTTTGTTTAAGAAATATGTTTCGTACTGCATCAGGTTTCTTTGATTACTCAGTTTATCCGTATTATCCACCCTGTTCGCCGAGATGTTATCAATTTGTTATCGGCGTTGATAACATCTTGCGCCGCAATTATTATACATTAAATCGGCGCCTATTTCAAGGCTTTGCTCATGTAAACAGCGATCCCAATACTCCATATGTACAAA
This sequence comes from Clostridia bacterium, assembly GCA_017553815.1. Next base: position 4,805 of record JAFZJT010000190.1, on the reverse strand, counting down.
AATTTGCCGCTTTAACCAATTTGTCGACATATTCTGATTGACCAAATGACAGTTTTATGGTATATTATCGGAGAAAGTTTCTGCCGCACCCCGGCGGCAAATAGCGACAAACGGAGAAAACCATGATAACAGGCGAACTGAAAAATAAAATTGACAGTCTTTGGGAGATATTCTGGACGGGCGGGCTCACCAACCCCCTCGACGTAATCGAGCAGATCACCTATTTGATGTTCATACACGATCTGGACGAAACCGACACCCTGCGCGCGAGGGAATGCGAGATGCTCGGTTTGGAGCATAAAAGCATATTCGCACCCGAGGTCGAGCTCGACGGCAGGATCGTGGACGGTCAGCAGCTCAAATGGTCCGTTTTCCGCGATTTTCCTGCGGGCAAGATGTATTCCACCGTGCAGGAGCTCGTTTTCCCGTTTATAAAGAATCTGCACGGCGATAAAAACAGCGCCTATTCCAAGTATATGGACAACGCGATTTTCAAGCTCCCAACGCCGCTGATGCTCGATAAGGTCGTTACCGCGCTGGACGAGATCTATTCCATAATGAACGCGGCGCAATCCTCGGACGTGCGGGGCGATGTTTACGAATACCTGCTTGCGAAGATCGCCTCCGCCGGCGTGAACGGGCAGTTCCGCACGCCGCGCCACATTATCCGAATGATGGTTGAGCTCATGGCGCCCACGGCGGAAGAGGTTATCTGCGAAATGAAAGCACCGAAATTGATACAATTTAATTATTCCTCGGCGGCTATGCCAGGGGGTACAGTTTCGGCAAGAGGGTACATTTCGCAGGTCGGATCCATCCCGGCTGTTTTCATTTTATGGAGGTAGCAGCATGAAACAGATCACAAACAAGGAATATGAGGAATGGCTGAAGTACAAAGATGAGAATAACAAGGGCCACATCCTCCTCCCGGACACTCTTCGCTTCATCTACGAGGCGAACGACATGGATCCGGAGAAGATCGGCCGGCACTTCCTGGAACTGCTGCCGAAGATCTGTCCGCGAGATCAGCAATGAGAAAAACGCCTCTGACCGTTTACGGCCGGAAGCGTTCGTGCTTTATGGGGTCATGCTTATATTTCCGTCCCATCTTTGAATGTGATGGTGATGACGTCTTTGCCCTGGACGGTCATGTGGTCGACCATCGAGAGCCAGTCCTCATCGCGGAAGGTCTCGGGCTTTTGCTTTATCGTACCGTGCCGCAAGCCCGTCGAACCGTTTCTGGTACTCTGCTTGGTCAAGGGCGACGTGGGCGTTCTCACGGATGCAGTCCTCGACCAGCTCGGCGGCGATGGCGATCTCCGCCTCTATGTCGGCAAGTTCCCGCTCCAAATCATCCGTGGCGAGGTGCGGTGCAAGCGACCGCTCGTAGACGGCTATGAACCGCTCCTTGGCGCCGATGACCGTGTTGGCGGCCCGCAGGAAGCGTTCTCTGATCTCGTCCTCGGTCAGCGTGGGCGTGGCGCATTTCTGTCCGTCGAACTTGTGGTTGCACTGCCAGATGACCTTGCGGTAGGGGTCGTTGCTGTGCCACACCTTCGGCCCGTACCAGCCGCCGCAGTCGCCGCATTTGATCCTGATTGAGAAAATGCTGACGGATGAGCGCCGATTGCTGCCCGGCCGCCGCTCCGCCCTCAGCGTCTGCACCATGTCGAAAGTGTCCGGGTCGATGATGGGCTCGTGGTTGTTGCGGACGTAGTACTGCGGGATCTCGCCTTCATTGACCTTTTTCTTCTTCGTGAGGAAGTCGACCTTGTAGGTCTTCTGCAGGAGGGCGTCGCCCTTGTACTTCTCGTTCGTGAGGATGCTTCGGATGTTGCTGGCGTTCCACCTGGGCTTGCCGCCCGGCGACGGGATATGGTTGCTGAGCGAATACTCAGCGAAGTGAAGGGCAGAATGCTTGAGGATATAGTTCTTATCGAAACAAAGACGGCAAAGTCGGATCGCCAAGTGTTCAAGCTTCAATTTGCAGTGGGCGAGTTCGATATGGTCGTGTTCGATCCGAAAACCGCATCTTGCGAGATCTATGAAATAAAGCATAGCGATAAGAAGGATGCAAACCAGTATCGCCACCTGATTGATGAGGATAAATGCAAACAGACAGAGTTCAGCTTCGGAACTATCAAAGGGAAATATGTTCTCTACCGCGGCAAAAACACTTCTCTTGACGGAGTTGACTATAAAAATGTGGAGGAATACCTCAGAGAACTGCGAAAGTGACGGCAAAACTCATTGAATGATATAAATGCTATTATCAATCGTAAATCCATTATGTCTGGATTAGCCTTGATCTGTTCATAGCGTTATAATAAAAATGTGTGAAATTCGAGCATTTTTGCACATTGTATTTTGACTGTTTTCATGCAGATTTAGAGTAAACTCTGAGGATGCCGCACTTAAACAAGGCGGAATGTTTGATTGAATTTTGCAAACGCCAACTGCAAAAAGTCAATGAAACATTAGGCTTTTTGCCTCGGCTAATGTGTGAAATTAAAATGACCGTACAAAAACGCAAAAAGCCTATGGTTTGCAGAATAATCTGCGACAAGTTGGACTGTTTTTATGCACTTGAGGGGCTTCAGGGCCAAAAGGCCGTGGGTTCAAATCCCGTCGCCCTCGTCGTCGCGGACTTCGTATCGTTCGCGACGACTTTTTTGTTTCAAAAAAGCCACCTCTCCCTCACTCCGCCAGCACTCCTCCCCGCAAAAGTCCGCGCTCGGCTCGCCTGTTCGGTTGTAAACGCCCTCACGACGGCTCGCTGTCGCTACCACACTTTTGCGGATTTCGCGGGTAATATCCAGTAAAAACAAAAAATCTTTTTCGGTAGGATAACACATAGCGATCATTGATAACGGATTTGGGATCAATGCTCGTTTTGTTTATTCCTCGCCGTCCTCTTCGATCACATTGAGTTCAACGATATCGTCAACTTCCTCCGGCATGGAGCGCTTACCCGTGATCGCATCAAGAACACCCGAAAGGATATCCCCCGCCGCGATCTCGCCCGCGCCGCTGCCCTTTAAGATCTTCATAGCGTTCTTCTTGGTCGTTGAGTCCGCCTTTCTGTAAAGCTCAACAAGGCGCTTTTCTGTAGCGTTTACCTTGATGGTGGAGGTGCTGCCGCTGCTCGTGCTCGTTTTGCCTGAGCTCGAGGTCTTGCCGCTGCCTTTTGCCGCGTCAAGCAGCGATTTCTGCGTTACGCCCGTCGCCTTGGCAATCTGCTTGAGCTGCTCCTGTGTCAGCTCCTTTTCGCCGCGCTCGGCTCTGCCGATATCGCTTCCGCTTGCGCCCTTGACCTTGCGCGCAAGTTGCTCCTGGGTAAGCCCCGCGTCGGTGCGAGCCTTTTTTATCAGTGTGCCGACTTTCTTTGCGTTTGCCATACTCTTCCTCCGATTTTCATTTGGTATATCAAATATAACACAAACCCACCCGAATGTCCATAGGCGGGTTTGATTTTTCTCTGTTTTCATCTTTGTTTTATCAGAATCATATCCACTCCATCGCGGTTATCATGATCCCGATATTGTCGTTATACATCTCGTCAAACTGCGAAAGCGGCAGCGGATTCACGCCCGCCCCCGCTTCAACGGTATAACCGGGCTTGTCGTAGTTGAGAATGAACCAATCCTTATAGCCGGCATTGGAGCTTACATCCGGCACGAGCGCAAGCTCATAGCCGCTTACCGCCGCCATCTCTTCGCCGATCTCGCGCCCCTTCGGCGGCTCCATATCCTTGAAACGCCAGTAGATCTCCCTGCCCTGCGTATGGTAGGAGATCGTCAGCGCAAAGTCATGCGAAAGCGTTAGCTCGTAAAGTGCGCGGCTCTCCGGCGCGGAAAGCGGCTCCGTTCCAACATAATCCCTCGGCGCGGGTTCAGTCCAGCCCTGCGCGAATTTAATTTGCTTCGCCTCCTCCCAATCGGCGGGATAATTGAGGTTCAGATCGGTGCCCGCGATATTCGCCTTCCATCCCTCGGGAAAGCGCACGGAAGGATAGCGCGCGGCGATGCGCTTTGCCTCGATATAGCACGCGCTCTCTTTATCGATCGCTCCGTTCACAAGGGCGACGCCGTCGGGATTCACGAGCGGCACAACTGTCACCTTAACGCGCTCATACAGCGCCTTTGCGCTCCTTCCATAGACCGTGCCGCCGTTGATATAGGCGATCAGGAAGCTCTCAAGGAATTTCAGAACGAGAGGCGTCGTGATCCATTCGTTCGCGTGATGGGAAGCGTTTATCAGCATCTCCTTTGCACCCTTTCCGAAGCTTACGGCGCGAAGGGGGCTCCCAAGCACCGAGCTGCCGTAGACCTCGCTTCTTAAAAACGGATAGCGCGCTTCGAGTCCGTCGAGGATAATATCGGTCAGCTTCGGTGCGAAGCGCATATCGGTCGGAACAAGCCGAAAGCCGTAGGGAACGACGAGCTTTTCACCTATCGCGAGCGCATTTGGATCCTTGAGATGGTTCGCAGCTTCGATCGCCTCGATCGATGTGTCATATCGCTTTGCGATCCGATTGAGCGTATCGCCTGCCCGAACAGTCAGCATGAAATACCCGAGGATGAACGGCCGCAGCGCCGCCCAGGTTTTCTCCCCAACCGCTCCGTCCGCCGCAAGCGCATTGTCGGACTGGAATCTTCGCACCACATTCTGCGTTTCCGCTCCGAAGTATCCGTCGATCTTCCCTTTATAGTAACCGCTCCTGACGAGCGCAAGCTGCAAAAGCTCAACATCCGCGCCGGACGAGCCGAGTTGAAGTATTCCCATTTTTCGCCTCCAAAACCGTT
>JAFZJT010000189.1 GCA_017553815.1 Clostridia bacterium | reverse complement strand
GATGATCGCTCAAGCGATCTCAGACTGCCCTTTTTGCGGCATAGTATCAGTTCTCAATTGGGAACGCTTCGATGGTGCCCATTGCCTTGCGCATGATGAGCAGAGCATCCGCAAGACTCACGTCGCCGTCGCCGTTGACGTCGCAGATCGCAAGGTTCTCTTCATCAACGGTGTCAAGACCGATGAGGTAGCGCATGAGCAGCAGCGCGTCCGCGGTTTCCACGTCGCCGTCGCCGTCCGCATCGCCCCAGAGAATGGGATTTTCAACGGTGAATTCAATCGTCATAAACACTATACTTTCGCTCGGATCGCCGCCTGCGGGGGGATAGGTGCGCTCAAGAAGCTCGGTTCCTCCGTTGATAAGGCAGACCGCTTCATCGGCGAACTTATAACCCTCGTTTGGAAGGATCAGGACCTCAAAGCGGTATATAGCGCTTTCGTCATCAAAGAGCTCTCCTTCGGGGACGTCTGCCCAACTGCCATCGCGGCGGATCTCCCAATATGCACTCTCTATTCTGTAGTTTGCGCCTTCGGGAACGTGCATACCGTAGTCGGCCGCTGCGCCCCACTCGGGAACGATGAAATCGAGTATCTCGATGGTGTCAATCAGCTCGAGCGGCTCCTCAACGGTGAAATAGCCCCATTCGATAACGAACATCGTGCCGCCCTCGATGGGGTAAGCATCGATAATATAGGTATCACTGCCGCGCACAAGGGCATTGACTACATCGGCAAACACATAGCCCTCGTCTGCTCCGAGCGTGATCACCGCATAGTATTCGGCATTCGGATCGTCGAACACGTCGCCATCCTGCATAAGCTCTTCGCCGCAGTACCACTCTATGGATTCTACAAAGTACGGTTCATCCGACTGTTCGGGCTCGGCATCATAGTCGGGCGCCGCGCCGTAAGCTGGCTCGGTCAGCATGATGATACTGACGGAGTCAATCACGATGGTCTCAAACTCAACGGCGAAGTCCGTGGTATATACGTAGAAGCGCCCTTCATCTTCATGCCAGGAGCTGTATACGGTATCGACAAACGCATCATCGCCGTTGATCGTGACTGCGGTCTCCTCCGAGAAGGTATAGCCCTCATCGGGAACTATATAGATGCTCATATAGTAGAGGGCTTCTTCGCTGACGAACATATCCGCCTGCTGCAAGTTGCCGCCGTCATTATCGGTGTACCAATGCCAATCGGCGGCTTCGATCGAATAATGTGCGTCATCGGGCACTGTCACGCCGAAGTACGGATGCGCGCCCCACGCAGGTTCAACGAAATCGAGTATCTCGATGGCGGAGATAACCTCGTCTTGGGGTTCATCATAGCCCCAGAACTCGACCTGATCCAGGCGCAGCGCGTTCCAGCCGAAGTCGCCGAAGTGGCGGAAGGCTATATAGATCTCCTCGCCCGCATAGTCATCGAGATTTGCGGAGTACTGAACGTAGTCGTTCCCCGCTGTAACGGTCTCCTCTATAAGAACGCTCATATCGGCGATTCTGTTCGTAGTACCGATAAGTACCTCGAAATGCTCGTATCCACCCGCCGCATAGAAGGTCAGCGCGTTGCAACAGTCCAGAAGCTGAACGGGACCGCCTATCAAGTAGTTATCAGGCTCAAGGGGGGTGGCGTTTAGACCTTCGATCAGAACCGAATCGGAGGCCGCTAAGCCGGCACCCTCATAAGCCTGCTTTTTGGGATCATCATAAAACCAATCCCACCAATGACCGTCTTCGTCCACATCCCGATGGGACCAAAAGTCAAGCTCATCCCTGCTCTCGAAGTAGCAGCCCACGATAAGATCAGGCTCGGGAGTGGGAGTGGGAGTCGGGGTCGGGGGCAGAGTCGGCGTGATGTTTGAAGCAGCCTCAAGCTTCACTTCATCGATCGCGAAATAGTCGCCGGGCTTATCGACGCTAAAATCCTTAGAGTAGGTGAACTCGATCGTATGCTCGCCCGCGGGAAGGGCTTCCTCAACGTAATAGGTCGTCCAATCATTCTGCTCTTGCCCCTTGGTGAATACCGCGGTTCCGTCGAGCGTAAAGATGCACTTATCATAGATAGTGTTGATTCCCCCCTCGCCCCATGCCTTATAATCAAAGGTGAGGAAGCAGTCGGCGTCTATGGTGAAGGTCGCCGTAACGGTAGACGAGCTGTCTGCAACGCCGGCGTTGCCGCTCTGGGCGTATAAACGCTCGCCCTCCTCAAGCACGTCCCACGTATAATCGCCCTCGCTCGTGAAAGTGATGTGAACGTAGGAATACGGGGCGTTCAGCGCTGCCGTGAGCGGGCTTTCACGATATGTGGGCGGCTCGGGAGCCTTAACGCCCTCATCGAGCCCGGTTATCGTTTCGGTGCGCGCAGCGCTCGGCGCCTTCTGCGCCGCTTCCGCCATCGCGCCCATCGGCAGCATGGAAAGCACCAAAACCGCCGCAACGATAAGACTCAAAAGCTTCTTCATTTGCTTGTTTCCTCCTGTAGACATTTTTCATGCACATACAAACGATATGCGTTGGCTATATTATATCATTGTCCATATATAGTTGCAAGCAAAAATTGCTATTTTTCCAATATATTATTTCATTTTTTGCATAAACTCAATTCCGAAAAGGATTTTTTAGCGAAAAAAAACGCCGCCGATCCGCAAAATCGGGTCGGCAGCGCCGTTTATTCGGTTAAAATCGAGCCGAAAGCTCAGTTCTCGGCGGGAAAGCTTTCGATAAGCTCCAGCGCCTTGCGGATGATGAGCAGGGAGTCCACGATGGTGACTTCGCCGTCGCCGTCAACCTCGGTCTGCACAAGCTGCTCCTCGGTGAGCTCGATAAGACCCATCGAATAGCGCAGCGCAAGAAGCGCATCCGCGGTGTCAACGTCGCCGTCCATATCTACGTCGCCGAGAGTGCCGATCGTCGGCTCCTCAACGACGAGATTGGCTGTCTCCATGTGGTAGAGCGTCGGGTAGGAATAGCAGAAGAGCATTGCGCCCACAAGCTCGCTGCTGCCGTTGATAAGCATGGTGGTCTCGTAAACGGGAGCGAACTCATAGCCCTCCTCGGGCGCGAACTCGAATACTACGTAGTAGGAGCCCGCAACAAACTCGTAATCGGGATCGATGATTCCCTTGCCCATGTTGTGCCACTCGACCTTGGTCAGGGTATAATGCGCGCCCTCTGGCACGGAAACGTCGTGATCGGGATTGCCGCCGAAAACGGGCAAATCGAATCCGAGGATCTCAACAGTGGAGATGATTGGATCGATGGGCGTCTCCTCATCGGAACCGAACACCTCCACCTGATCGAGGTTGATGCGGAACATATCGGTTACGTTGAAGTGGCGGATCGCAATGCTTATCGTCTCGCCCGCATACTCGGAAAGATCGAATTCGTAATAGGTATAGGCAGCCTCTGCAACGAGCTCCTCGGAGAGCATGGTGTAGCTCCCAACGTCCGTGCCGATGCCGACGTAAACAGCGAAATGCTCCTGGTGCCAATTCGGATCCTGCGCACCGATATACATACCGACCGTGCCGTCAACTGCGGGAACCTCGAACTCGGGGGAGATCGCCCAGTTATCGGGGGTAAGTGCGGAACCGCTGTACGAAGCGGAGGACAGAAGGCCGTTGCCTTCATACGCCATATTCATCGTTGCATTCACGCCATAGTAAAGCCAATACCAGTTGTTGCCGTCGCCGTCGCTGTCAACGAATACCCATCCCTCTTCGGCGGGATCGGTCTCGAAGTAGAAGCCTGCCGCTGGCGCTTCGATGCAATCGTATCGCACGAAAACACCGGCATATGTTCCGCCTTCCATAACGTATGTGTACATGGGGTAGGTTTCGATCGCACCGCCGTTTGCCGTCAAAAACGCATCCCCATCGAAGGTCATGCCTTCTGCAGGGTGCAAATCGCCATAGAGGAAGTATGTCTCTCCCGCTTCAAACACAATATCGTAATCAAGATCGTAGCCATCGGCGTCAAGCGCCCCGGTCCATACGAGCTCATAATTCGCGTCCCCTGTGATATAGAGCTGCTCTGCCAACTCGCCGACGGTCATTCCGGCAAAGATCTTTTCGGGGAAGCCGCTGACGTTGGCCTCATAAATAACGTCGGAAGACCGGGGCAGGGATATCTTGATGTCGTCGATATAGAACTTCCAGTTATCGTAGGAGTTGTGGTGACGGATCGCAATGCTGACCGTCTCGCCCGAATGAGCGGAGATATCGTAGGTCAATTTGACCCAGGTATCGGTCGCAACGCTCTCATTGGCAGCGATCACGTCGGGATCGCCATCGGCGGGTATAACGTAAACACTGAATGTCTCGGGAAAGCTAAGCAAATAGTTCTTCAAAAAGAAGCTGAGCTCCGCACCCTCATCGGGAACAACGAATTCCGGAGAGATCGCCCAGTTATCCGGTTGCAGATATATTCCGCCTGAGCGGTAGGATTCGGACATGATGGATTTATCCCCGCTGCTTGCCGTCTCGTTCGTCCATATCCAGTTATAGCCGTCGCCGTCTTCATCCACGAACTGCCAGCCGTCCTCGGCGGGATCGGTCTCAAAATCCCAGGATACGAGCGCTTTTTCGGTCGCGGGGGCGGGCTCCCTTACGGCTTCACGCGCGAATGCCGCTGCGGGAACGATGCTCAATATCATCATTGCCGCAACGAAGATGCTGATAAGTTTCTTGGTCATTGTTTTTCCTCCTGTGGAGATATTGTACTGCACGTTTACAGCGTGCGGTACTTATATTATATCAGCTCCCGTATACTTTTGCAAGCAGAAACCCGAGTCGGATCCTTATACTAAGCTCTGATTAAAAGCGTACTAAATTGCCGGGGAGTTTTTCTTCCTGTCGAAGTCGAACGGAGCGGGGCTATATGGAGTATCATTGAGCGAAGAGAGATCAGGGCGGAAAACAATCGGCAAGAAGTCCTGTTTTAGTCAGAGTTTAGTATTACATCGTTCCTCCTCGACAAAGAAAAGCCGCCGACCCGCAAAATCGGGTCGGCGGCGCCGTTTATTCGGTTAAAATCGAGCCGAAAGCTCAGTTCTCGGCGGGGAAGCTTTCGATAAGCTCCATCGCCTTGCGGATGATGAGCAGGGAGTCCACGATGGTGACTTCGCCGTCGCCGTCAACCTCGGCCTGCGCAAGCTGCTGCTCGGTGAGCTCGATAAGGCCCATCGAATAGCGAAGCGCGAGAAGCGCGTCCGCGGTGTCAACGTCGCCGTCCATATCCACGTCGCCAAGCACTTCGGTGGGCTCGGGGTCAGTGGGCTCTGTCACGGGAACCGAAACGTTGTCGATCATGAAGCAGTCACCAGGCTTATTGATGGTGCCGTCCTTATGATAGGTCCAAGTGAGGATATGCTCGCCCGCGGTCAGGGGAGCGGAGGTGAAGGTCTCCCACTCCTCGTTCTGATACGCGCCCCAGTAGCCCCGGCGCTCGCCGTCCACCGCGAATTCGCAGTAATCCCAATAGGTGCCTGTGCCCTCGCCCCAAGCCTGGAAATCGAAGGTAACGGTCGCGCCCTCTTCAACGGTCACAACCGCGGTGAGCACGGAATCGCTGGAGCCAATGCCCGCATTGCCGCTCATGGCGTACAGGGTGCCGTCCTCATCCTCAACGCCGACCCAGGGATACTCGCCCTCGGACTCGAAGTGGATGGTACCGCCTTCTACGTTCAGCGCATCGTCGAGATCGATGGGCTCGGAAACGAAGAAATCAACGGTCGCAACGATGATCTCGGTCGCATCGATGTAGTTGGGACCAACGTAATCCGCATGACCGTTCACGGTGATAAGAACGTCCTCGGAGAAGGTGTAGCCGTCGTTCGCCTCGATGATAAAGAACATGAAATAGCCATACTCCTCGTTATCGAAGATATCGCCGTCAACGAGCTGTTCGCCGTCCAAGTCGGCCTCCCAATTCCAATCCGCATAGGTGATGGAATAGTTCGCGCTGCTCGGAACGGTCACGTCGTAAGCGGGAGCCTCGCCCCAAACGGGCTCAACGAAATTCGTAACGGCAACGGTGGTAATGACGCTGGGGTCGGCAACGCCGTCGGTCACTTCGAGGTCCACGCGGTCATAGGTCTCGTACCGGGAGAGGGTGAAGGTGTAGGTCTTGTTTGCCTCGAAAACGAAATCGTCCTCGCGGCCGCTGACGTTGCCGTAAGCGGAGGCGATCCAGATGCTTCCGGCGTTGTCGGGATTGGTGATCATGTAGTCGTAGGTGCCCGCGGGGATGTTGATCTGCATGCTTCCAAGGATAACGATGTTGGAAGCGGATGCGGAGCAGTCCGCATTCTCGGGGATCATGTACTCAAACTCGTCGTAATTGTTGCCCGTGTATTTGCCTGCGACGCCTGGTTCGGGGATGATCGTGCCGTACGCGGTCGCGTCCGCGTCGAGGAGCATCTGATAGCCGGTGCCGTCCCCCCAGATATCCTCGGGAACGTTCAAAACGACCGTGACTTCGTTTTCGGAGCCGGGACGGGTTTCGACCCTTGCCTCGGCAAGGCCGACGGCGGGAATAAGGCAGAGAGCCATCATCGCCGCAACAAGGATGCTGATGATCTTCTTGGTCATGTTCTTTCCTCCGTTTAATGAATGTATGCGCCTCTGCGCATCTTTTATATTATATCAGCCTTTCGTTCGATAATCAAGGCGAAAAACTGGTGTTCTTGCGAAATATAGGATGGGAGCGGCATTTAAAGGGATGTGCGGCTCTCCCCCGCCGATAAAAAACCCGCCGACCCTTTTGCGGGTCGGCGGATACTCGGGCAAACGCCCTATTCGATTATTGCTTACGGTTCCTCTGCGGGGAAGCTGTCGATAACGCCCATCGCCTTGCGGAGGATGAGCAGGCAGTCGGCCACGGAAACGTTCTCATCGCCGGTGACTTCGGCCTGCGCGAGCTGATCTTCATTCAGATCAACAAGACCCATCACGTAACGCAGCGCGAGAAGCGCGTCCGCGGTGTCAACGTCGCCGTCCAGATCCACGTCGCCGAGGATGCCGCTCACGGGCGCCACAACGGAGAAGTCTATGGTGTAGACATAGAAGCAGCCAAATTCCTCATCCCAGCCGAAGAAATCAGCCAAAGCGGGATCACCGTTTATCGTAACGGTGACTTCATCGGCAAAAACATATCCCTCGGCGGGAACGATCTCGAAATACTGATAGTAAGCGTATTCCTCGTTGTCGAACACGTCGGAGTGGGACATTGTGTTGCCATCTTCCTCCGTATACCAGTTCCAATCGGTGTAGTCGATGGTGTAGTTCGCTCCATCGGGAACGGT
>JAFZJT010000188.1 GCA_017553815.1 Clostridia bacterium | reverse complement strand
TGACCGCCGACTGGTTCCCGTAGGCGGGTTACTTATACTAAACTCTGATTAAAACATGACTTCTTGTCGGTTGTTTTTCGCCCCGGTCTCTCTCCGCTCAACGATACTCCATATCGCCTCGCTCCGTTTGACTTCGACAGGATGAAAAACTCCTCGACAATTTAGTCCGCTCTTATTCAGAGCTTAGTATTATCCCCTCTTTTCGGCATTGAAAAACAGCGCTTTGTTGTGATATAATCTATCTGTTGCGGAGGCATTTGCCTGCGCAGGTTTTGAAGTGTAAGGAGATAATCTATGAAACTCGGAGTTGTGGGTCTTCCGAACGTCGGAAAGAGCACCCTTTTCAATGCAATAACCAAGGCAGGCGCGCAGGCGGCGAACTATCCGTTCTGCACCATAGAGCCCAACGAGGGCGTGGTCGCCGTTGCGGATCACCGTTTGGACGTGCTGAACGAAATGTATCATCCCAAGAGCCTCGTGCCAGCTGTCATCAAATTCGTAGATATCGCTGGTCTTGTGCGCGGCGCGTACAAGTGCGAGGGTCTTGGAAACAAGTTTTTGGCGCATATCAGGGAGGTGGACGCGATTGTCCATGTCGTTCGTTGCTTTGAGGATATGAATATCGTCCACGTCGACGGCTCCGTCGATCCCGTTCGCGATATGGACACGATAAATCTTGAGCTCATATATGCCGATCTTGAAGCGATCGACAGGCGCATAGACAAGGCGAAGAAGAACTCCAAGAGCGGTGAAAAGAAGTACCTTGCCGAGATCGACTTCCTCGAGCGCATCAAGGCGCATCTTGACGACATGAAGCCCGTTCGCAGCATGGATATGACCGACGACGAGAAAAAGGCGGCGGAGGAGCTTTTCCTTCTGACCACCAAGCCCGTCATTTACGTTGCAAACATCAGCGAGGACGAGATCGGAAGCGAGCCCGAAGCCGTCAAGAAGCTCTACGAGCAGGCGGCGAAGGAGGGCGCGGAGGCGATGACGGTCTGCGCCAAGGTCGAGGAGGAGCTTTCGGAGCTTTCCGATGAAGAGAAGGCCGCGTTCATTGAGGAACTCGGCATAGGCGAGAGTGGCCTTGACAAACTCGTTCGCGCAAGCTATTCGCTTCTTGGTCTCATCAGCTTTTTGACCGCCGGAACCGACGAGGTGCGCGCATGGACCATCACAAAGGGCACCAAGGCGCCGGGCGCCGCCGGAAAGATACACACCGATTTCGAGCGCGGCTTCATCCGTGCTGAGGTCGTTCCGTATGAAACTCTCGTTCGCGAGGGAAGCCTCAATGCCTGCAAGGATAAGGGGCTCGTTCGAAGCGAGGGCAAGGACTATGTCGTTCAGGACGGCGATATCATCGTTTTCCGCTTCAACGTATAAAGGGAAAAGATGAAAAGCTATGGAGCTTTTTGCATACCATAATTCAAGAGAAAAGTATTGCCGCCTTCCGCAGGGTGCTCTTTGCTGCCGCGAAAAGGCGGTTTTGCGTATCAAGCTCTGGGGTGCGGACGCGCATAATGCGGTCGTGCGGGCAAGGCTCTGGGTCGATAACGGCGAGCTCCTTCTCGACAGCCGCCGCTGCAACGACGGCTTCGATACCGTGCATGAATTCGAGCTGCATGCTCCCGAACAAAGCGGGCTTATCTGGTACTATTTCATAATAGACGTTTGCGGTGAAAGGCTTTTCTACGGCGCGAGAACGGGTGTTGGCAAGCTCGCTTTAACCCCGCCGGAGGATTATCAGATAACCGTCTATGACGCGGGCTTTGAAACGCCTGAATGGTTCAAAAAGGGCATCGTTTATCAGATATTCCCAGATAGATTTCACCGGGGAGGCAATGATGCCAATGGAAAAACGGCGCTCGATAGGCTCGAATACCATGAAAAGCTCGGAAGAAAGGTCTACCGTCACGAAAGCTGGGATGAAAAGGCGCTCTATAAGCCTGCAAAGGGCGAGCGTCATTATTCCCCTTACGATTATTTCGGCGGCGACCTTCGCGGCATACGCGAAAAGCTTTCGTACCTTTCGCGGCTTGGCGTCAGCTGCATCTATCTGAACCCCATTTTCGAGGCAGCGAGCAACCATCGCTACAACACGTCCGACTATATGCACATCGATCCCGTGCTCGGCGATGAAAAGGAATTAAAAAGGCTTTGCACTGAAGCGAAAAAGCTCGGCATTCGCATCATGCTCGACGGCGTTTTCTCCCACACAGGCGATGACAGCGTTTATTTCAATAAATACGGAAACTACGATTCTGTCGGCGCGTATTCGGGCAAAAAGTCGCCGTACTATGAATGGTATCATTTCGATAAATTCCCGAATAAATACCGCTGCTGGTGGGGCTTTAAGACGCTGCCTGAAGTCGTTGAGGACGATCCTTCATACAGAGAATTTATATGCCAAGTGCTCGAAAAATGGGCTAAGCTCGGCGCGAGCTCATGGCGCCTCGACGTTGCCGACGAGCTTCCCGAGACCTTCATCGAATTGCTCAGAGTCAAGCTCAAGCGACTCGATAAGGATGGCGTCCTGCTCGGCGAGGTTTGGGAGGATGCTTCAAATAAGCTTTGGGAAAAGGGCTTGAGGCGCTATGTGTACGGGCATGAGCTCGATTCTGTCATGAACTACACGTTCCGCGATGCGCTCGTTGATTTCTTCATGGGAAGGATAGATGCTAATGAGCTCAATGAGGCACTCTCGGGGCAGCGTGAACGCTATCCGGAGCCATTCTACCGCGCCTGCATGAATATCCTTGGCAGTCATGATGTGGAGCGCATACTTTCCGCGCTTTCGGGAGCGCCCGGCAGGGGAGAACTCTCAAGGGAGCAGCAGGCGGAGTTCAAGCTCGACGATGCCGCGCTTGCGGACGGCAAAAAGCGTCTTATGAGCGCGGCTGTGTTGCAATTCGCAATGCCGCAGCCGCCCTGCGTCTATTACGGCGATGAGGCGGGCATGACGGGGCTTTTCGATCCGTTCAACAGGGAACCTTTCCCTTGGGGAAAGGAGGACAGCGAGCTGCTCGAAAGGTATCGCCTGCTTGGAAAGCTCCGCAGCGTAAAGAGCGCGCTTAATTCGGGAAAAACGGCGTTTGCGGCGTTCTCGCAGGACGTGTTCTCTATCGTCCGCGCTGATGAGGGCGGCTCGGTCATCGTGCTTGTGAACCGCTCGCGCGAAAACAAGACCCTCTCGGTTCGCGAATGCGATTTTTACGAGGGACCGGACGCGGGGGAGATACCGTTTGCGGATAAGTACGTCGATCTTCTTGGCGGCAAGCTGTATCGTAAAAACGAGGAGACCGGCGGACTGGTTTTGAAACTGGATGGATTCGGCGCATGCATCCTGCTTGGCGGAGCCGGGCGTGATCGCGGCGAGGAGCATAATTAATAAACGGATAGGAGCTGGAAAAACATGAAAAACGGATACGGCTTTGACAGATTATCAAGGGACGCGCTGATCGCCTCGACGATATTGAGCTGCGTTGGCGTGATCTTCTGGCGCAGTGTTCTCGGCATGGTCTTCTGTGCGATAGCAACGCTTCTTATGGCGCTGATACTGATAAGAACGCTTTCACTCAATATCGAGCGACGCCAGGACGAACTGATCGGATATGAAAACATAGTGGGCGCGGTCTCGGGCTTCTTTATCGGCGTCTACAACAAGCTCTTTGAAAAGAACGCTGTTTCCGGCGGCGGAAGCACGAGGCAGGCAAAGGACTCCGCATATAAATACTTCCGCTGCCCCAAATGCGGCAAGGAATACCGCGCGCCCAAGGGCAAGGGAAAGATCCGCGTGACCTGCAAGGAATGCGGTGAGCAGTTTGAAAAGAAGAGCTGAGCTTTGGCATCGCATTCTGCTTCGTAAGCAAAATAGGACGTAAAAAGACCGCATGGCAAACGCCCTGCGATCCTAATATTATCGAATCAACGATAAACCTTATTTGGCATCATGCTTTTTTGCT
>JAFZJT010000187.1 GCA_017553815.1 Clostridia bacterium | reverse complement strand
ATCTGCCCATCAGCGAGGACGCCGATTACGTCTACATCTGCGAGAACGAGACCATCCACGGCACCACCTATCAGAAGCTTCCGAACACCAAGGGCAAGATCCTGGTTTCCGACCAGAGCTCCATGTTCCTCTCTAAGCCCTGCAACGTGTCCGACTACGGCGTTATCTACGGCGGCGTTCAGAAGAACATCGGCCCCGCAGGTATGGTAATCGTCATCATGCGCGAGGACCTCATCCGCGAGGATCTTCCCGAGTACGTTCCCACCTATATGAGCTACGCGACTCATGCCAACAACGGCTCCATGTACAACACCCCGAACTGCTGGAGCATCTACGTTTGCGGTCAGGTATTCAAGTACCTCAAGAAGATCGGCGGCCTCGAGGCTATGGCTAAGCTCAACGAGGACAAGGCGAAGGTCCTCTATGACTTCCTCGACGAGTCCAAGATGTTCAAGGGCACCGTTGAGAAAGAGTTCCGCTCCCTTATGAACATCCCCTTCGTTACCGAATCAGCAGAGCTCGACGCAGAGGTCGTTGCCGCTACCAAGAAGGCCGGCTTCGATAACCTCAAGGGTCACAAGAGCGTTGGCGGCCTCCGCGCCTCCACCTACAACGCAATGCCCAAGGAGGGCGTTGTGGCGCTCGTTGATTTCCTCCGTCAGTATGAGAAGGAAAACTACAAAGGCTAATCATCTGTTTATCACGGAGCGGGGTTCCATAGGATTCCGCTCCAAACATTATAAAAAGAAATATTATTTATAAAGGAGATACTTTTTATGCGTATTCTTGCATCCGACGGTATGGAGAAAAATGCCGTGGCCGCCCTTCAGGCACAGGGTCACGAAGTCGTTGAGCAGTTCTATGAGCCCGCAGAGCTCGCGGAGCAGGTAAAGAATTTCGACGTTCTCGTTGTTCGCAGCGCCACCAAGGTTCGTGAGCCCATCATCGACGCGGCGCTTGAGACCGGCAAGCTGAAGCTCATCATCCGCGGCGGCGTTGGTATCGACAATATCGACCACAAGTATGCCGAGGAAAAGGGCATCGCGGTTCGCAACACTCCCCGCGCTTCGAGCGACGCCGTTGCAGAGCTCGCGCTTGCGCACATGCTCTCCTGCGCCCGCTTTGTAAGCCATGCGGGTCACTCCATGCGCGACGGCAAGTGGGAGAAGAAGGCCTACGCAAAGGGCATCGAGGTCGGCGGCAAGACCCTCGGCGTTATCGGCTACGGCCGCATCGGTCAGAGCCTCGGCAGGATGGCTCAGGCGCTCGGCATGAAGGTTCTGGCGTTCGATATCTACCACGTTGACGGCCTTGAGAACGAGAACATGAAGTACGTTGAGATGGACGAGCTCTTTGCAAAGTCCGACTTCATCTCCATCCACACCCCCGCCATCGACGGCAAGCCCCTCATCAACGCCGAGACCATCGCCATGATGAAGGACGGCGTGAACATCATCAACACCAGCCGCGGCGCGAATATCGACGAGGCGGCGCTGCTTGAGGCGCTGAACAGCGGCAAGGTTCGCTCCGCCGGTCTCGACGTTTGGGCTGAGGAACCCAGCAAGAACACCGAGCTTATGAATCACCCCATGGTAAGCTGCACCCCCCATATCGGCGCAAGCACCGTTGAGGCGCAGAAGCGTATCGGCGCGGAGATCGTTGATATCATCGGCAAGTTCTTTGCGTAATTGATTTGATTTAAAGCGGGCTGCGCGGTTTTTATCGCACAGCCTTTTTATGAGGGAGTATTATGAATAAACATTTTAAATTTGCATTGATGCAGTTTATCTTTTCGTTTCTCTGCTTTAAGTTTCAGCAGTATGCGGATGGCGAGCTCAACATTGGGAGCCCGTGGTTCTTTATTCTCGCTGTTTGTGCCGCCGTTATCGGCTTGATCGCCGCATTTGTTGGAGTTTTCAAGAAAGAGAAATAACTTTGGAGAATTTATGAATAAATATTTCTCTTTTGCTTTTTCGCTGTTTCTTGTTGCTCTGATATTTGCGGTTCTTTCGATTGCTGATAGGATTATTTCTTTTACCGAAATCGGTCAATACGCTTCCCTGATCTCTTTCGCTGCAATGATTGCAGGCTTCATTTTTGCGATCATCGGATTTCGCAGGGCGGATAAATAAGAAATAACTTTCATTTGGAAAGTAAGAAAACGGACTTTGAGGCTTGCCTCAAAGTCCGTTTGGTTATCAAACTGCCAATCACCTCAATAGGTCGCACTACGATAAATCGGCAACCTGTTTTTAAACATCTATATGAATAAGTATTTAATCATTGAATTCGGATACTTTTTATCTTTATCTTGCCACTAAGAACGCCTGCTGCGACACCAAACGTAACTACAATAGATTTGCAGTCCTCATCAATGCTGAATTCATGATTAGCACCTGGAATCACTACAGGTCCTGCCGGAGAAAGTGTCAAAGTGTGCTTTCCTAATGAGATTTCTGTAGATAACTCTTTTCCATTTCCAATATTTCCAAGCAACACTCCATCCCAGTAAGCATTGATACCCAATGCTGCACCCATAGCTAATTTCCGTTCACGCTTTAGCAAAAGCGATACCATTTTCTTCGGTATCGGAGCTCCACACTTTGGACATTGAGATGCCATTGACGACACCTGCTGCCCGCATTCAGTACAGTTGATTAATGCCATTCTTTTTCCTCGCTTTCATAATATTGACCACAAGCTTTCTAAGGGAAATAAAAAGTGTGTGATCCCAAACGGAACCACACACGAAAAACGCAGAGTTCCGTTTGTTGCCACACAAACGATTGCCAAGCCAAGAGGAATGCCAATGTGGAACGAGCGTTTTTGCCGAAAGCAAAAAACGCATTCTACTTGACTTAAACAATATTCGTTTGTGTGGCAGATTCATTCTAACACATTATGGATAAAAATGCAATAGAAATGCGGATTATAGATCGTGTCAATGTGTGGGGATAGTTCAAAGGTTTACTTTTTCTGTATTTCGTGTATAATTGTTTCAAGTAAAGGAGGCTTGATAAAAAGTTAAGTGGTGAAAGCAGTGCGAGAGCTCGCACTCTTTGGTAGAATAGGAATATCAGGGAGACAGAGCAGATACTAATTCGGCATTAATAATGGTCTACGAGATCGAAAAGGAGAATGAAGGGTTAGCATCGGATCGTGCAATGGTCGACGAAATCGTCAGATCGGATAGGAGAATGGCTCGGACTGCCAAACAGAAGCTGTCTTGCTGAAATAAAAGAATGGAGAAAGAACCATGAGTAAGACAGAATCGACCCCACGTATCTTTGTAGGCGCGGACTTGCACAAGCTGCAGTTTACGGTAAACGCATTCAGCGAAGAAAGCGGAGAGATTGTTCTTGAAGGAGTATTCCGTACGAGCGAAGAAGGGTATCGGGATTTTTGCGAGAGGCTGCACGGTATCGAGGAAGAGCAAGGATGCTCCGTTGAGATAGCGGTAGAAGCGACCGGCAACGCAAGATACTTCAAGAACAGGATGGAGTCGGAAGGCTTCGGAGTGGTGGTAGTGAACACCAACAAATTCAAGGTGATCACGACGAGCACAAAGAAGACCGACGCCAACGATGCGGCGACACTGGCGTATTATCTGTCAAAGGATATGCTGCCGGAATCGCACCTCTGCGATCAGACGAGCGAGGAGATCAGGCGAATGCTTAAAACGAGGAGCATACTCGTTTCAAGCAGTGTGAAGATAAAGAACCAGATCCACGGGATGCTGCTGGGATACGGGATCGAAAGCAAGGCAGCTCAGTTCCAAAGCAAAAAGAAAAGGCAGGAACTGATAAACGATCTCGAAGACCACGGTTTTTCACAATTCACTGCCTCGTCACTCGAGGTGACGTTAAGTATTTTAGACAATATTTGTGCGGAAGTCAAGAGGATAGAAGCACAAATAAAAGAAATGACGAAAGAGGACGAGGATATAGAGCTGCTGATGACGATGCCGGGTATCGGCTTTGTAACGGCGGCGACGATAGCCTCGTACACAAGGGACATCGAAAGATTTGAAGGAGACTTCAAGCGGTTCTCGTCCTATCTGGGGATAGTGCCCGGAGTGCATAATTCTGCTGACACGGTGCGTCTTGGGAAGATCACAAAGCGGGGATCGCAGGAGCTGCGAACGGCTTTTGTCCAAGCGGCTTTGGGCATCATCCGTCAGCCGCAGAATACCGGCGATTGGAAACTAATGCAGGATTACAGGACGATGAAGGTCTCCAAAGGCTCGGGAAGAGCGATAATAGCTCTGACACGCAAGATTGCAAGGATAGTCTTTGCGATGATCAACAATCACGAACCTTACTTTTTATAGGAGCATAACATGATAGATTCAAAAAAACTGATAAAGGAATACGCCCTTACTGCGAATAAGGCGCTTGGGCAAAACTTTCTTGTTGATGAAAACGCACTACAAACCATCATCGGGCTTTGCGAATGCGCCGGTAAAAACGTTCTCGAAATCGGACCGGGACTCGGGGCGTTGACAAACGAGCTTATCAATACCGCTAAGAAGGTTGTTTGCGTTGAGATCGACGCCGTGATGTGCGGGTTGCTTAAAAAAACGCTCTCGGGAGCTGATAACCTTGAGATCATCAACATGGATATCCTTAAGGTCAGAAACGATGAGTTGACCGCGCTGCTCGGCTCGGGTTTTGTTGTTTGCGCAAATCTTCCGTATTACATAACGACCGATATTGCGATGAAGCTTATCGACTCCGCGCTTTCGCCCTCCAGCATGACGCTGATGATGCAGCAGGAGGCGGCGGCGCATTTTCTCGCTTCGCCTAAGCAGAAATGCTATACACCAGTTTCGGTTATAGCCAAACAGTATTTTGATATTTCCGAGGAACTTCGACTTTCACCTTCGAGCTACTATCCTGAGCCGACAGTCCATTCAAGCGTGCTCGTTTTCAAAAGAAACGCGAGATCGTTTGACCCCGCATTTTCAAGGCTCGTTAAGGCGGCTTTTTCAATGCGAAGAAAGACCCTGCGAAACAATCTCGCCTCGCTTTTTGACAAGGCGCTCGTTCCGTCGATCATCGAGCATGCGGGGCTCGCGCCTTCATGCCGAGCCGAGGAGCTTTCGAGCGAGGATTTCACTCGGCTGCTCGAAACCGCGAATGCCGCTCTTTCCGCATGATCGAGCTTTAGTATTCAAAGAGCGCTTTTTCGGTTCAAAGGGCAAAAGCCCAAGTTATGAGTCCGATAACGACCGAGGCGGTTATTCCGTATACGAGCACCGGCCCCGCATAGCTGAACAGCTGCGCTCCAACGCCCATTACAAGGCCTTCTCGCCTGTGCTCCATCGCTGGAGCCACAACAGAGTTTGCAAAGCCTGTTATCGGAACGACCGACCCGGCGCCCGCGAATACTCCGAGCCTATCGTAAACGCCTATGCCCGTTAGAAACGCACCGATAAAGATAAGGCTTATTGCCGTGAACGCCGCTTTGTTTTTTTCGTCAAGTCCGAATGATATTTCGCCGATATCACCTATTAGCTGCCCGATCATACATATCGCACCGCCGATGGTGAAGGCAAGAATAAGCTGAGTCGGCGTTTTGCTTTTAGGCATGCGTGCGTTGACGAGCTTTTGATACTCCTCGCGAATCGCGCCCTCGTTTGTATTCTTATTTCTTGATTTCGATTCGCGGGTTTTCATTCCGGATCTCCGTTTGTTTCGTATTTTATATCGGTATCTTGCCTTGAAGCATACACTTTCTCCTTGTATGCAGGGAAGCGCTGCTCATTGTCGTTTATACCCCTGTTTTCATAATCCTCTGCGCCGAAAGGGGTCGGAAAAACGGCACGCATGCTTTTAGGCGTCATTTTCAGTCGCGGTTTCTCTAAGTATCAGCACCGCTCCTCCGAACATCGCCTCGGCGCGACGACCGCTCGAGCTTAGCTTAA
Source organism: Clostridia bacterium (assembly GCA_017553815.1). The sequence continues at coordinate 20,980 of JAFZJT010000187.1, read as the reverse complement.
GCCCGCTGAATAATATCGCAAGAAGTGCGATCGCGACTAAGATTATTTTAACGCTTCGTTTCATTCACCCCTTCTCCTTTCGCCTTTCTTGCGTTTATTTTGCTTCAAAAAACTCGAATTATACGCAAATATCTCAGTTTTCGATAAAACGGCGAAGCTTAAATAGTGCGCTTTTTTCATATCGAGACACCGTACTTTGACTTATCCGAAGAGTTTCCGCGGTTTCAGCTTGAGTTTTTTCTACGTAAAACCGCAGGACGATCACGCTTCGTTCGAGCGTTTCGAGTCGATCAAGCGCTTCGCGCATAAATGCCGCCGAAATGCACTCTTCTTCAAAGCCGACTGAAACGGCGAGTTCTTTACCCGCCGCTGAGTTTTCTTCATCCGATCTTAGCGCGGCATCCAATGAAATAGGCTTTAGCATCAACTCGGCTTTGAAGGCTTTTTCGACAAGCTCGGATCCGTTAGTTTCGATGCCTTCGATCCCGCTCTTCGAGTAAGCCTCCGATACCTTGCTGTATTCGCTTCGCGGTACCCTTATCAGCCTGTCGCTTCGCACGAATTCGCGCATCGCTCCTTCAACGAATTTGAATGCGTATGATGGAAACGACGCGCCCTTGGATGAGTTAAAGCGCGATGCCGCATAGGCAAGTCCAACGAAGCCGCTTTGTATGATCTCAGCAGGTTCACAGCCCCTTCCCGAAAACCTTTTTGCAAGGCCGTATACGAGTCCGGCATGGTCGTTGATAAGCGACTCAGTTGCGGACTTATCATCCGCTGTACTGTGCCCGTTTTGTGCGATCTTGCCCGCTTCAGTCATCCTGCTGCTGTTCATTTGAACTGATGAACTTTTCCATCGTAACGATCGTTCCTTTATTCAGTTCGGATTCAACATTCAACATATCCATGAATGCGCCCATGACTGCAAAACCCATGCCCGACCGTTCAACGCTGTTTCCGGTTGTGTAAAAGGGTTTCATTGCGAGCTTGATATCCTCTATTCCGCAGCCGCTGTCTTCGATTTTAATTCTTAAAAGCCTTCCGATCAATGTTAGCTCCATTAATATCATACCAACTTCATTGCGATAACCGTGGATAACCGCGTTTGTGACCGCCTCGCTCACGGCAGTACGAACGTCCGCAAGCTCCTCTATTGTAGGATCGAGCGGTGCGATGAAAGCGGCGGCTGCAGCTCTTGCAAAGGATTCGTTTTTGGAAAGACTGAGAAATTCAAGCTTTATCATATTGTCGATCCTATCCATTAGCCCTGCCCCTCCTCTTCATATCAAGCAGCGAGTATACTCCGGAAAGCCTCAAAAGCTTTTCAACCGTTTTCTGCGCGTTTGTGATGTTCAGCTCACCGCCAAGATCGCGCATGAGCCTGTACCTTCCAAGTATCACACCGATGCCCGAGCTGTCCATAAAGCTGACCTTTTCAAGATCAATGAGAAGCGTTTTTATGCGCGACTCGCTTTTGATGCGCGCATCTATCGCGCATCGAATCTCGCCTGCACAATGCTGATCGAGTTCGCCGTCAAGCTGTACTGTAAGCAGACTCCCTTTTCGTTTGAACGAGATCTTCATGATTCACCGCCTGTTGTTTATTGAGCTCTTTGGTTGTTCTTCTTTCACTTGCTTTTTCCCTGCATCGAAAAACAGCGTGTTTTGTCTTAATGGGCGCTATTGCAAACTTTCTCAAAATAATGTATGATTAGTAAAATAACGCGCCGCAGGATCGGCGCAGCCAGGGAGGAAACATGCGCAAGGTTGATTTTGATTTATCTGCATCCGCAAGCGCTTACAGCGTTCTTATCGGCGAGCGCATGGACGGCTTTTCGGAGGCGCTTATATCCGAGGTGCGCGGCAAAAAAGTGCTCGTTTTGAGCGATAGCGGCGCGGCCGAAGCTTCGCTTGATTCAGTTCAAACGATACTCAATAGCGGCGGCGTAGAGCATAGCGTACATATTATCGACAGAGGAGAGAAAGCGAAGGGCTTTGCTTCGCTTGATTCAGTTCTGTCCGCTCTGATAGACGGTCGCTTCACCAGAAACGATATGATCATCAACCTTGGCGGCGGTGTTATCGGAGATCTCGGAGGCTTTGCCGCCGCCGTATTCATGCGCGGCATTGCTTATGTTAATATCCCGACCACGCTTCTATCGATGATAGACAGCTCGATGGGCGGCAAAACCGGAATCGATCATTTCGGAGTCAAGAATATTATCGGCGCTTTTCATCAGCCAAAGCTCGTTATCTGCGCGGCAAGCTTCCTTGAATCGCTTCCAGAGCGCGAAAAACGATCCGGCTTCGGAGAGGTGCTCAAATACTATTGCTTGAGCGGAAGCAAGCTCATCAAGGATGCCATCCTGAATAATCTCATCGATCCATTGCTTATCGAAGAATGCTGTAGGATAAAGCGTGACTGCGTCTGCGATGATATCCGCGATCTCGGCAAACGCAGACTATTAAACTTCGGACACACGTTCGGTCATGCTTTTGAGGCTGCAAGCGATTTTTCGCTTCTGCACGGCGAGGCCGTTTCGATGGGACTTGTTGCCGCTATGCGATTCGGAGAGGAACTGGGCGTGACCGATCCCGGCGTATCAAACAGGATCGAGCAGCTCGCTTCGATCATCGGGCTGATCTACGATTATTCCGATTATTCCGAGTCCGCATCTCAACTTCTTTCGCACGACAAAAAGAGTGATTCCGAAAGTATAGAGATGGCTTTTATCAGCTCGTTTGGACAGCCGTTATTGCGGCGCATACCTATCGAGCTGGCCTCGGATTTCCTTTTAAGCTCCCGAAGATAAGTATGGATATCGTTGTTTGCGCAGATAAGCTTAATGGCCGCATAACACCTCCTCCTTTTAAGAGCGAGGTCATTCGAGTGCTGATTTTGAGCGCGCTCTGCGGCAGATCACCCTGCGATGTTATCGACCAAGGAGCGCGCCTTTGCGATGATATCATCGCCGCAAAGCATGCAGTTGAAAAGGCTTTTCTCAACTTTGCTGATAACGAACCCATTTACGTCAGCGCATCTGCTGCGCTCATCCGTATGTTCTCGCCACTGTTGCTGTTTCAACGCGGCAGAGTCTGCTTTCGCTGCGATAAACAGCTCATGCGACGCGATATGAGCGAGCTTCAAAAAACCATCGCATGCTCGATCGAGCTCGATCACGATGAACAAACGATAGTGTTCTCCGGCGGGAGACTGTGCGAGGAGCAATATACGGTCTCCGCTCAAAACAGCTCCCAATTTGCAAGCGGAATGCTTATAGCAGGCGCAGTGTTCGGCTTTGGCGTGCGTATCCCCTCCCCCGTTTCCGCTCCATATATCGAGCTTACTCTCGATTGTTTACGGCGTTTCGGATGCTGCGCGGAGATCGACAACAACGGTTTTTTCCGCTTATCGGGACAGCTTTCTGCGCCTTCTCGATATGAGTTTTCGCCGGATATGTCCTATGCTGCGAATTACATCTGCGCCGATATGCTGATGGAACGCAGCGGCAGCATAATAATAGACTGCCCGCAGAACTGCCGGAACCTCTGCGATGCCGCCGCGGCTCATTTGTTTGGCTCCGATGAGCCGAACGTCACCAATTCGCCCGATCTGTTTCCGCTTATTTGCGTTCATGCGCTTAAAAAGGATCGAGATACTGTTATCAAAGGTACAGCGCGCCTTTCCGATAAGGAAAGCGACAGAGTCGCATCGGTTAGTGCTCTTATCCATGCTCTCGGAGGCTGCATGGAAAGGTATGATGATCATGTTGTGGTTCAGGGAGCTTCGGGCAAGCTTCGCGGCGGCTGCGTGCAAAGCTTTGGGGATCATCGCATAGTTATGGCTGCGGCTATAGCGTCGCTTATGTGCGAAAGCAGTGTGACCATCTTCGGCGCGGAAGCCGTTTCAAAGAGTGCACCCGGATTCTTTGATGATTTTTGCAGGCTTGGAGGAGTTGTTTATGAACTTGTTCGGAAATAATGTACGAATTTCGCTCTTCGGCGAATCGCACGGTGCTGCAGTAGGCTGCACTGTGGACGGTCTTCCGGCAGGCTTTGAACCCAACGTTGAGTGCATACGTTTTGAACTCAACAGGCGCGCACCGCATTCTGGAACTGAGAGCACACAGCGCAAGGAAACCGACGATTTTAATATCGTTTCAGGAATACTCAACGGCAAATGCACCGGCGCTCCGCTGACTGTTCTTTTCAGGAATCGGGATGTCAACTCAACCGATTACAAAACAAATATTCCGAGACCCTCACATGCGGATCTTGCGGCAAGAATAAAATTCGGCGGCTTCAACGACCCGCGCGGTGGAGGCATGTTTTCGGGCCGCATGACGCTCCCAATCGTATTTTGCGGCGCGATTTTCAAGCAGATACTGTCGAATGCCGGAGTACGGATCGCCTCGCATATCTATAAGATCGGCGATCTTGACGATGTCCCCTTCAGACCTGTTATGACTCAATTTCCCGTGCTGGATCCATTCTTTCCACTGATTAACAAAGAATTGCGCAGGGATATTGAATATCTCTTTACTGCTCTTCGCGAGTCAGGCAACAGCGTCGGCGGCACAGTCGAATGCGCGGCGCTCGGAGTTCCTGCGGGCATCGGAGCGCCGTTTTTTAACGGTCTTGAGAGCACGATCGCGCATATCCTCTTCTCGATTCCCGGGGTTCACGGCGTTGAATTCGGAGCAGGCTTCGGTTTTTCTGAGATGCTCGGCAGCGATGCCAATGATCCGATACTTACCTCTCTCGCCACCGAAACAAACAACTCCGGCGGCATCAACGGCGGGATCTCAAACGGAATGCCTATCATTCTCCGTGCCGTATTTCGTCCCGTGCCATCGATTTCGCTGCCGCAGCCGAGCGTTAATCTTGATTCAGGCGAGGCTGTTATATTAGAAATCGAAGGCAGGCACGACTGCTGCATCCTGCCGCGTGGCTGCTCCGTGATCGAAGCGGCTGTGGCGATCGCCCTGTATGATGCAATGTACCATCTCAAATAGAAAACGAATTATTGCTCTATGGATAAAAACAAGCTTATCAGCGAGCTCGGAGAGCTGCGCAAGGATATAGATGAGATTGATTCCGAGATAGCTCAGCTGCTTTGCGAACGTTACGACACCGTGCTTGAGCTATCCCGTATTAAGCGCACACTTGGGATACCGCTTGAGAGCAAGGCGCGTGAAGCTGAGGTACTCTCCACGATCTGCAAAGCTTCTCCAAAGGAGTATGCTTCTCAGACGAACTCGGTTTTTCGAACAGTGATGACTACCTCCAAGGCGCTTCAGCGCCGAATGCTGAATCTATATTTCATCGGCATGCCGAACTGCGGCAAATCGCGCCTTGCATGCCGTATCGGAGAGATACTCGGAATGCCCCATGTTGACGCCGATGAGCTCGTTATGCAGCGAAGCGGCAAGACCATCGATCGGATCTTCGACGAAGACGGCGAACCTGCATTCCGTGAGCTTGAGCACGAGGTGCTCTGCGAGTTTGCGTATCGTGGCGGCATGATCGTGGCCACCGGCGGCGGCATCCTGACCTATGAAAAGAATCTTCCCATCCTTAAAAGCAGCGGATTCATCGTGTTCTTGGACAGAAGCATTGAAAAGCTCGCTATGGCGAAGGTCAAAAATCGTCCGCTTATTCGTGACGGTGCTCAAGCCGTTATTTCGCTGTACAGCAAGCGGATAGACAGCTATCGCTCCGCTGCTGATCTCACCGTCGATCCCGATGCCAAGGGCGCCGTTCGCATGATAATTCGAGCTTATACTAATGCAGCGAAGTAGTTGACTGCCGCACCCTGCGGGAGGATGCCGACCGATGCTGTTGCTTGCTCAAATGCCGAATAAACTTTGATTGCGAACCGTCACGAATTACCCGTATAAACAAGGGGTTTACAGATAACAAAAAGCCATAAATCAACATATATTTTTTTCTTTTGAAATAAGTCTTGACTTTTTGTGCAATACGCAGTATAATATCAATCGCAATCTGAATTGCGGTCGTGGCGGAACAGGCAGACGCGTACGTTTGAGGGGCGTATGGGAGACCGTATGGGTTCAAGTCCCATCGACCGCACCAAACAAAAAAGCCTTGAGTTTCAAGGCTTTTTTTCTTGCGTTTTTTGGTTTGGTGAGCACCGTGGTGTGCACTTTTCACCGCCGTTCACTCTTTTCCCATCGCGGAATTAAACAGGGACAAAAAAGCCGTTTCGTTGAGTTCGGCAGCGCGTTCCAAAGAGCCACTCATAGCGTGATCATAAACAGCATCTCCATCGAAGGTTGCTGAATGTCCGAACAGCAGTTTCTTGTAAGCTTCAGGCATATCTTTGTTAATGCTGTAATTGGTATGCCGCAGTTCGTAAAGCGTTATTGGCTTTATGCCGTTTGCTTTACAATAACGCTTCCAAGCATCATAGATGTTATACAGCTTCATCGCTTCGCCGTCATACCCGGGGAAAAGGTATGCCGTAATCATACCTCGCTTTCGTAGCATTGCTTTTTGCTCCGCCAGTATTCGCTCGCTATATGGAGATAGCATATGGCGTCTTTTTGCATTCTTGTTCTTTCCGCTCGTGATCTCTCCGCGACTGTTGATCGCCCTGTTTATCGTATAGCCGCCGTCCGAAAAGTCGCTCGGCTGTAAGCCGAACAGTTCTCCCGGTCGAAGTCCCTCGAACAAAAGAAAACGATAGGCATTTATGTAGTAATCCTTGCATGGTTTATCCCGATAAGTGGTCATGTCGCTTGTAAAGACTTTCAAAACCTCCTCGGGAGTAAGGCAGTTTCTCTCCCCTCTCGGCGCATTTCGAGGTATGATAATGTCATCAGCCAGGAGCATCGTAGCTTTGCTCTTGCGAGCATACTTTATGAATGCAACCAAGCATGAACGGATGTTGCACAGCGTTTTGTGTGATAGTCCCTTTTTATATGCGGCAGAAACAATGGCATCGAGATCGTTTTCATTAAGCTTCGCCATTCTCTTCTCGCCGATGGCGGGCTTGATCCAATTCTTCCCGTAGCTCACATACTGCGTCCAATACGCCGACTGTGTGCGCTGCTTCAAACTCTCGATCCACTTATCAAAAAGTATGCCGACCTTTTGGTTCTCGCCGGTCAACTGTTCCTCAAGCCATTTATCCGCCTTTCGCTCTGCTTGCAACTTGCCTTTGCGCCCGACTAATCCCCTATCGCTGACGAAGTGACGCCGAACGCCCTCGGACTGCACAAAGATATGCCATCGCTGATCGTTTTCGGACCACGAGGCCTCGTTATTCCGCAATCTTCCCACGGGTAGCACCTCCTAATATGTAATCGACGAAGCTTGTAGCCATCGGCGCCTCCTTGTAGATTTTCTATATTCTATCGCATTAAAACCAGTTAATCAAGGGTTCTATGCGATTTATAACTTTTGGTTATTAATCGAAAAACTAAATACGTATCGTCAACTCAAAATCGTCATCAAGATCAATATCCATCGAGTAATCATGAATCATATCGTTCGTTATCTCAAGTCTATGTTTACCTTCGAGCAATCGGAACTTAACAGTTCCCCCATTATGCACGCTTGCCATTTTTCTTCCGTCAGCAAGAACATCTATTGATATGCCTTGCAAGGCATCGTTTTTTATAAAAGATACTGTTACCGCATAATCGTGATTGTTTGTTCCATCTCCGCTCAAATTATTCGAGAGAATTCTCATAAGTTCATTTTCATATATTACGGGAATTATTATGCCCTTATCTCGAAGCGCAACAACCTTCTCCTCCTTTGAACTCATACCGTCATCTCCAACAAGTTTTTTATCCTGTCTTCCTACGATAAGATAATCGGTTTGTTTCGTAACCCCGCCTTTCATTATTGCGCCCAAATTTACGAGGATTTGGGAGAGTTCTTTGCGTGAGAAACAAGCAAATTCACCAGTTAAAACAACGTTCTTGCCCGTAAAAACGCTTTCTTTATAGTTATCCTCATCGGCCGTAATTGACTTGTAGTCTATTTTCTCAAAAGCAGAACCGCCCCCTAATCGCTTTGTTGGATTCAGTTCGGAAAATAGTTTAACTGCATCGTCACACCACCAGTTAATAAATGCATCGAACGTATCGAGAGTGGATGCTTTTATTGTGCGGATCACAATCTCCGCGCAAGCTACTGCATCTTCAAGGGCATTATGATGGTTATTGAGCTCAACGCCAAATCGCGCTGCGCGAGCATCAAGGCTTTTGGGAACGCTTCTGTTGCAGGCATAGTCGGAAATTTTGATGCTGCATATATACCTAAATTCGGGGAACGGTAGCCCATAAGCTGACAAGCACTCATGCAGCACGGACATGTCAAACTGAGCGTTATGAGCAATTACCATCCTACTGCCGTCAAAGTAATGCTTTATTCTCTCCCAAATCGCAGGAAACTCCGGCTCGCTTTCAACCATGTCCGGAGTGATTCCGTGAACATCGATGTTTTGGCGAGTAAAAAACATATTCGGTGGTTTGATGAGGAAGTATTCGGTATTTGTTAGTGTTAGTGTCAGCCCATCCACAACCGCGATACCTACGGAACAAGCGCTATCAGTGTTGTAGCAAGCAGTTTCAAAGTCTATTGCAATAAAATCCATGAAGCACCTCATTATTCTTTGATTATGGTTTGCGTCTGATTTCCACCACTATTCCGGCTATCGATATCGGCTCGTCGCCGTGATAATAGGTTTTTGGAGCGTATGAGGGATTGACAGGCACGAGCCGTATACCGCCATCTTCGAGCTTGAGTACACGCTTCAGAGTCGCATCGTAACCGTTCACATACACCACGCAGTCTTGGCCGCTCTCGCAGTCCGGCTGTACCTGCACGATGATTATATCGCCCTCGATGTATTTGGGATACATGCTGTCGCCCTTGACCTTCGTGGCGAAGAAGGTTTTTCCGCCTACTCCCCATTCTTGCGGGATTTCTTCCCAATCGATCACATCATCTATTGCTTCCAGCGGCACTCCTGCGGGAACACTGCCGTAAACCGGCAAACGAATTGCGCCGACACTTGGACGGCCGAGCGGATACTCGGAATCTGTAACATCCTCCCTGCCGAGAATATAATCGGTGCTGACTCCGAAGTAATCTGCAAGTTTCGCGGTACTTTTAGCAGATGGCACCTTTCTCCCGCTTTCCCAATCACAAATTGTTGGCTGTGTCACGCCGAGATCTATCGCCAGCGCCTTTTGTGGAATGCCTCTTTTTTCTCTTAATTCTTTAATCTTGTTCATTGGATCGCACCTCCTCTTTGATTATATTGCTATTAGCTATATTTTGCAATCAAAAAAATATGCGCTTTAGCTATTGACAAGCTCGGAGTTATGTGTATAATATAGCTATAAGGCATAACAAGGAGTGAGTTTGAATGCTTAAAGCTATAAAGGCGAAGCGCCTTACCTTAAATCTCACGCAAAAGGAGCTCGCGAGTCGCTTGGGTTTAACGCAGCCCACATACTGCAATATCGAAAAAGGTCTGCGCAATCCCTCGCTTTCGACGCTGCTGAAGCTCGCGGATATTTTAGGTTGCACCGTGGACGAGCTACTCCGCGACGGCGGAGAGGAAGGAGAGCACAATGATTAGGACGAGGCACAAAGAGCTGAGAGCTGCAATGGTGCAGGCCGGCTTTGATGGCAAGCGGCTCGCCGACAGTATTGGCATAAGCAATGTAACGCTTTCAAGCCGAATGTGCGGCCATACCCCGTGGACATCAAAAGAAATGTATCAAATAATGGATCTTCTCGATCTCCCTCACTGGGATTTGAACAAATACTTTCCAAAGGACGGCATTTCAAACCCTAATTGTTACTGCAAGCTCGAGACCGACTTGCCGCCCTCTCCTCCTCGCGCTATAAGGCTGGTATGATGAGCCGCGCCCGATGGCGGGTCCGTTACCGCTGGATCAGAGGCGAAAAGCACTATGAGCTCTATCGGCTTCGGGATCCCCGCGGGCCGAACTGCGAGTATAATCGAATCTACCCATCATTGCACATGATGATCGCCGTTGAGCAGATCTGCGGCGTTCTCGATCACAAAAGCTTGCTCCCCATGCTGCGAGCGAGAGATATTCTAAATCAAACTTTGGAGGATTACACAGATGAAGAGACCGATTATTTTCAGAGGGAAGACTGCCTGTGACGGCTCCTGGATCAAGGGCGATCTCATCGGCATATCCAGCGACTTTAAACCTGTCCAATTCATTCGGTGCAGCTATAGCGAGGTTTACAAAGTGGATCCCGAGACCGTCGGACAGTTCACCGGCCTGCATGACTGCGAGAATCGCGACATCTACGAGGGCGATATCATCCGATGGGCGGACAGATCATACTACGAATTATATCTCGATAGCAAGGACAATCCTGAAGATTATGTCGAGGGTGGATTCGATGATCTTTTTGAATACGGCGTAGTGTATTATGCGGCAGAAGAATGTGATTATCCTGCATTTGATGTCAGCAACTGGAATCATGACGAATGCAACGGCCTTTCGAGCCTTGCCGCATCGGGCGAGTGGCACTTCGAGGTTATCGGCAACATCCACGATAACCCCGATATGCTGCCGGATGCGCCCGCGAGAGGAGAGTAGTGATGGACGAGTACATCAATAAGCGCGCACTGTTATTCGCCGCGAACGATACTCAGTCCGGCCTCTTCCCGTCGAGCGAGGATCCTCCTAATGTGCAGTATAGGGACCAAGAGCGGTGGATTGGAGCGGAAACGATAATTAACTTAATCGAGAGTTTTCCAACTACCAATGCGAAACCCGTGATGCGAGGAAGAAATGTCGCCACGGAGTATTCCGACACAGACCAGTTTGTATGCTCAGGATGTGGTATTGAACTGCAGGGCTGGGCTGAAATTGAACGCGATGATGAAAGCGATGATGTCACTGAACATGAGTACGTGTTCAAATTCTGCCCCGAATGCGGCGCGGATGTTCGCCCTTCTCGTGAACAAATGAAGATCGGAACAAAAGTAGTCATGGTGAACTGCCGCGAAGCCGAGAAGTACAGCGGCAAGGTTTGGACAACGCTATCAGAACCGTGGGAATGCTGCGGAGCTGAACTCGTATTGCTTGAAGGCTATTTCGGCGGTTTCGCTGTAAACTGTTTGAAGGTTGTGGAGGAAGAGTATGAAAGCATTTCTAACAAGACATAAGCGGCTTCTTCTTGGCCTGCTCGAATACAGCCTTCTGCTCGCGGCGAGCTGGCTGATCTATCGGCTGTGGGCGCGCCCTGCCGCGATCGAGTTCCGCGGGAATACCGCCATCGGCGGCGAGATCTGCGTGTTTGCGCTACCGCTCGTATGGGGCGCGCTCAAGTGCGGCATAAAGGACATTAAGGACGGAATCTTCAAATTAGACAGTTGGGGGTGGGAATAATGACGAATCCCAAGTCAGTGAAGAGAGTTCTTGCAAGGTTGAAGCAGCGTTATGCTATCGAGCGGCTTGTAGTTATCGACTCCGACAAGGTGATCTATAGTGGGGATCTCGTTGGCTTTGAAAATGCCGCTCAGCGCAACATCGTTTCATACGATTACTGGGAGAAAATCCAATCCTCTACCGTTATAAACAAATTTATCCACAGAAGCTATGAGATTTACCTCTTTATAGGGGAAGTAAGAGCGGAGGTTAATTGAATGTCGAACAATAAAATGATCAAGGTCATCATCAAGGAACCCGGCAAAGCGCCATACTACGACACGATTCCGGACGAGCTGCGGATCCTGCAGCAGTATGTAGACGGCAACATCGAGACAGTAACACTCGGCGATACCGTTATCGTTTGCGATAATGAAGGACGGCTCAAAGGCAAGCCCATGAACTGCTCTCTCGCCGACATAGCGTTCTGCGGAACGGTGATCATCGCCGGAGTGGACGGTGAAGACTTCGCGGACGCGCCGGAAACTCTGCCGAGCCTCGACGAGCTCTTCCGGGTGCGCTGCTGCCCGCGCTGCAACTCTTGGTACGATGCAGAGCCCGCGCTCTCCAGCGCGGATAATAAGACCGAGATATGCCCGCAGTGCGGACAAGCCGAGGCGATGGCGGAATACGCCAGGCATAAACGGGAGGCGCAGAATGGCTAACAGCAAAAGGCTTACTGTCAAGAATCGAGTCAACGGCGAGGTCGGCTACTACAGCATGTGTCGCAAAGACGAGCTCGCATCAAAGCTCGGCCATTATGAGGACATCATCGATACTCCGGATGAGCTTCTGGCCACCCTTCAAAGCTACGACGAAATTCTCAAGATACTCATCTGCGCGATCAGCAACGCCGTGAATAACCCTGATGATGTAGATGCCAGGGCAAAGTTGCTTGAACTCGTGATCCTGTATAACGAGAAGTTCGGTCGCACTGAAGCGCCAAACGCGCCCGCCGAACCTCCGAGTGCGATCTGACCACATCCCGCGCTCTGCCGAGCGGTAAACAGACGGGGCTACCGTTCGGCATGTAACTCCCTCCAAAGTTGCCGAATCCGCAGCGGCAACCTGCGGGTTCGGCAGAGCGCGGGAAAGCCAAAGGAGAAAACTATGTACAAACAGAGAATTGCAAAGCTCCTCGCTATGGCGCAGGACGAGTCCAGTCCGGAGGAGGCGCAGGTCGCTTTGCTTAAGGCGAGGGAACTGATGGCCAAGCACAAGCTCCGCCAAGATGAATGTGTCCTGCAAGATGCAAAGGTCGTCAGAGAGCTGGTTGGAGTGAGCGTAACTTCGGTGAAATACGGATGGGCTGTGCAACTCTCCGCTATAATTGCAGAGCATTACTGCTGCGCCTCATTCATGCAACGACGATCGCGCGGCAGGCTGAGGAGTATCGGCTTTATAGGCTTAGAAGACGATTTCGAGGTGTGCCGGAGGATATTCCTATATGCGTTCGACTGCGTTAAGACCGAGGCGGATAGGTGGTTCAAAAGCGATGCAAAAAGGCGGTAGGCAGAAGTTCGCCGCAAGAATGCCGAGGCATACGGATGGGGGTTCTTGAAAGGTCTAAAAGAACAATATGCACGGCAGGATGAGGAACATCAGGAATGGGGGCTGGTGCTCAAACTTCCGAACGAGGTGCGCCGAGAGATTAACTCGATGGAGAAAGCCAAACCGTTCGGGAAGGTTACACTTGATGATATTGTGGCAGGCATAGGCTACGATGCAGGATTGGGCTTCGATCCCTCAACAAAACTTGAACAAGCAAGCGCACCTTTGGCGCGGCGGATGATCACTTGAATTTATAGCCGTGTTGTGCCGAGCTGCCACCCATGCCAGCAGCTCAACAGGTCTTTTCATTTGTTTCAATCTCCTGTCGAGTCCGCCCATCGGGCGGCTCGGCAGAGCACGGCAACCATATTGCGGCAGATGCTCTAAGAGGAGTGCATGACTTCGGGACAAGCGACCTCTCTAAAAAACGGGGAAGTACCGTGACATTCCGGAAAGACGGAAAAGGATAACGCTCTCAGCGGGAGACGACCTTTCAAACGGCGTGCCGCTTGGCAGCCTGGAATAGATACAGGCCGAAGGAAGGCGCACCGGCATGTGCACTGTTCCTTCCCCTCCGCTGAACTGTAAGATGCAGGTGCATGTAGGTATGAGCCTCGGGCCTGCCGGGTTGCGCAGCCTAAATAATGCGTCGGCGGAGACGTTGCAACGGTGCCGAGCTCATTGGCTGCCACGGTGGGCTCGGCATAGGACTGGCTATCTATGGCGCTCGCGCCGATCGCGGCGATCGAGTGTGTGCAGCGGGGTTCAAGTCCCCAAGCTGGAGGATTCGACTTCTGACAGCGCACGGTGCAATACCACATTACCGCGCAGAGCGCCATAGGGTTTAAGGGCAAACAGCCCTTGCAAGCGGCGTTTTGGGTACAAAAAGGCGATGCTTGCGGGGAGAAATATAAACACCGGAGGAATCACATGCGAAACACACTGATGGATCTGAACAATGCGCTCTTCGAGGCTATCGAGCGCATACAGAACGATGAACTGACAGACGAACAGCTCGAAAGCGAGATCAAACGCGCTGAGGCCGTCTCGAAAGTCTCCGATAGGATCATCCACAATGCCGAGCTCGCATTCAGAACTATGCAGCATCTCAACGAGTACGGGTATGACGGTACGGCTACCGGCAGGCGCCTTGCGCCTCTCCCTCCCATGCTGGAGGTGAGTAAGGGATGAGCCGCCGCTATCCTAAAGAGTTCCACGAATTCATGCGCGAATTCATTCCCGGACATTCCGATTCAGAGGTTGCAGCCGCCGCGAGAGCTCGGTTTGAGATCGAGATCACGCCGGCACAAGTGAAGAGCTATAAAGGCAACCACAAGCTTCGCAGCGGCACACCGGGCGGAATGCCGAAGGGTACTCCAAGCAAGAGTTTTCCGGCCGAAGTGACAGCCTTCATTAAGGGCAATTATGTCGGGACAGGACCCAAAGCTATGGCAGAACGGCTCAATGCAGAGTTCGGCACGACCTATACTGCCGCGCAGCTCAAGGGTTACTATTCCAACCACTCTCTGAACTCGGGTTTGACATGTCGCTATGAGAAGGGCCACGTGCCGGCCAATAAGGGAAAAAAGATCGTTCCGCATCCAAACTCTGTAGCCACTCAATTTAAGCCCGGTAGGCCATCGCTCAATGAACGACCGGTCGGCGCGCTGATCGCACGGTCGGACGGATACCTGCATCGAAAGATCGGCCCCGGACCGAGGGACTGGATCTTCGAGCACATTCGTGTTTGGGAAGACGCTCACGGGCCAATCCCTAAGGGCTATATGATAACATTCCTCGATGGAAATACTCACAACTGCGAAATAAGCAATCTGCGGCTTGTGTCACGCGCCGAGCATCTCGAGCTCACCCGCCGCAAAATGCGATCAAATATAGCATCCATCACAGAGGCCAATATTGCACTTGCCAAGTTGCGCGTAGCGATATTTGCTTTGCGTAGATGCCGAAAGGAGGCTTCGCGATGAAAAAAGCTACCAATCCACCCTACGCGCGGTGCGAATACTGCGGCGCCACGCTCGACAAGGGCGAGCGCTGCGACTGTGCAGCGAGCGAAGGCAAAGAGGCGCTGGTGCGCCTGATCAAGACGCCCGAGGAGGAGGCCGAGGCCGCAGAGCGCAAGGCATGGGTTATCGCGCGCGTCGGCAGACGAGCTCCCGATTGCCGCGAATGAACGGCGAATGCGGCGCTTTCCCCCTTGCGCCGTTAAGCAGGCGGAGCGCGGAGGTGCGTTGGCTGAATATAACAAGGAGTTATCCTTATGGACTATGCCGCGCTCTGCCTTTTAATCCGATTCCAACACACGCGCAACGCTCGCGTGTGTTAAACCATATCACAAATTTAATACGGAGGTGCAGTATGAAGCAAAAAGTCTATCTCAGCGGTCCTATGACAGGGATCCCGGACTACAAGGAGCGATTTGCCAATGTCGCGGCCGAGCTCGAAGAACAGGGCTATACCGTGCTCAATCCCGCGTCATTGCCGAAGGGGCTTGCCTATGGAGAGTATTTCCCGATCTGCATTGCGATGATCGAGGCGTCGGAGACCGTGCTCATGATACCCGGATGGCATCAGAGCAAGGGGGCTTGCCTGGAACACATGTACGCCAAGACCGTCGGCAAGGAGATCGCATACTATGACGCGCAGGAGCGGCAGCCGATGGCGGATCTGCGCGGGCTGAATTGGTGAGGTGCGCAAATGGAAGCAAAGAAGTTTTTGAGCGAACTGAAGCGGCTATGCCTAACGCAAGCCACTTGCGCTACTTGTGATCTCGACAAATATCAATGCCCTTGCGCCGGATGTGATTATGAATCCGATATCGACAGCATCGTTGCCTACGTAGAAGAGTGGTCTCGGCAGCACCCGCTGCCGAGGTTCACCAGGATCGAGGCAGATGAAGTCGTGCGCGTTTACACTTTCGAGGCGACGGATATAGTGGAGGCCGAGGCCGATCCCAAGGACCTCAAGGCGACAGCCGCACGATTCGCGGCCTGCATTAAAGAGCGATACGATTTTGATGACGTTATCTGCACGAAGGTGCAGCAGTCCATCACCCGCTTCCACGAGGAGGAGATTTAGCGCCGGGAGGTGGCGTATATGCAAAACGTAAAATCCGACAACTATATCAACATCCAGGGATGGATGATCTCCGAGCTCGGGCTGAAGAACACCGAGCTGCTCGTCTATGCCATTATCTACGGGTTCTCACAGGACGGTCAGGGGCGCTTTCGAGGCACTCTCGGCTACCTGATGGATTGGACTCAAGCGAGCAAGCCTACGGTTATCAAGGCGCTTGATGGGCTACAAGAGCGCGGTTTGATAGTCAAGGACGAAGTGCCTCAGCTCAACGGTCAGCGCGGCGTCGAGTACCGCGCTATGCCGCGCACCGACGGCGGGGACAGGCGTTCCGATCGCGGCTCGGAGTGCGATTCGCCCTGCGCAAAAACCGAGGAAAACCCGCCCGAAAGCGCCGACGATGGCGGCAAAGAAATTTTACCCCCAGTAAAGAAATTTGACGGGGGTGGTAAAGAATCTTTACCGGGGGGGTTAAAAAACTTTACCGGGGGGGTAAAGAAATTTTACCCAGATCATAAAGATAATAATATAAATAATACTATAGGGGATAATCAATCTATCAATCCATCTTGTACTGAAGAAGGAGCTGCCGATGGATTGATGGATAGAATCCGAACGCAGATCGAGTATGATGTTCTCACATCGGGAGACGAGTTCTCGGCGGAAGATGCCGATGCCGTCGTCATAATCATGGCAGAGGTCGAAACGTCAACGCGACCGACTATACGCGTCGGCTCTGAGGACAAGCCTCGGGAAATCGTGCGCAGCGTGTTTCAACAGCTCAAGTGCGATGATGTCATGAACGCACTAAGGGCAATGCACGGCTACTCCGATTACAACGAAATCTATGATCCGAAGGCGCTGCTGCGCACATATCTGTATAACGCGAAGTTCAACACAGTCGGCGATATTTGCGGCGGCAGATATGCTTTTTATGGGGGTAGAGCAAAATGAGCAAGCAGAGTATGAAGCCTGCCGCTTCGGAAACAAATGCACCGCGCTGTCCGTACTGCGGATATGAGATGACGTTGGCCACAGAATTCAACAAACAAACCGGAGAACCTTCATGCAGCTATTTGTGCTGCAATTGCTATGCTGAATCTCCCTCCACAGAGCACGTTCGCTATTCGCTCGGGTTGGAAAAATACGAGCAACACAAAAGAGCGGCGCATGAGCTTGCCGTGCAGCGTTCGGAAATGAGTGCTGTGGAGTATTTGGCGGCAGAACAACGGATGTGTTATGACGATAATATTGGCAAAAGAAACTGCTTTAGTTGCCCTCTCTCGTCACGGATAAATCCCGCAAGAATAAACTGCGGCGATTACTCGCGGCAGCACCCTGAGAAAGCTATCGCCATTGTCGAAAAATGGGCGGCAGATCACCCCGAAAGGAGCGAGGAATGAACCCTATTGACAAACTCGAAGCCCTGCTAACAGAGGCAGGCATACCGTTTGAACGGATAAAGGCGGCGTATTCCGACGAGTACGATGCGTTTAACGAAATGTTTGGCGAAGCTGGAAAATGGCGGCGCAATCAGATTATCTACGGAGCTTCCGACCACCCCGACAAGGACATTGTTGATTGGAAATTCGACGCGATTTGGCAAGCGGGCAGCTACGGATTGCCCTACAAGGTGGAGTGCTGGGGAATGCTTATCGGAACAGAACCGAAGCCCCTGCTTCCCGAAGAAGCATTTAAAATTATTAAAAAACATTGGGAGGAACAAAAATGAACGAGAACTTTAAGACAGAACTCGCCGCGGTTGCGAGGGATTTGCGTGAAATGTGCGAGAACAAGAAGCTTTTATGCAACAACTGCGAGCTATGCCGCGACGGATATTGTGCCTCAAGGCTTACTGCCAAAGCTTTTGACCCCGAAGCCGTCGTCGCCGCCGTCGAGAACTACCGCAAGCGCAAGAAGCCGTGCGCGGAAGTGATTGACAAGTTTGTGGACATTTACACGATAGAGGTTGAGTTGCATTGCACTGTAGAGGGCGGTCATGATCCGAGTGCTGCCGAGTGCAGTGAGAAGTTACGCAAACACATTGGGGAGGTGTACTACGGAAACAGAAACAGTGCTACCGTCCGCGTCCTCTCCGCAAAACGGTTTGTGCTGGAGAGTCATAGGGAGGACGAAGAATGAGCGAGGAGTATATTAGCAAGGAAGCGGCTGTCAGACACATAAAAGAGAATCAATGCAAGAAGTGCTCGGATATAGGTTTGTGCGGCAACTGCGCCGTACTAATCGCCGTCAAACTGTTTGAATCACTCCCTCCCGCCGATGTTAAGCCCGTGGTGAGTGGTGAGTGGTTGATAGTAGACGAATCATATTGGAGAGGAACCCAAAGCCAAGATAAGCAAATCAACCGAGTATCCTTAAAGTGCTCTAACTGTGGACATAGAATTACACAGAAAGATTTTCGTGGTATTAGGAACTTCTGCCCCAACTGCGGCGCGGATATGAGACCGAGAGGGGGGCAAAAGCATGAATAAAAAGCAACCAAAATACACGCCGCGCAGACTGGCGCGCAGCGTAGCCCGCGCGAATATGCAGGCGGCAGGAATCGAGCGCGTAAACAGGCGCTTCGACAGATGGCGCGAATGGGTGCTCCCGTCAAAAGCCAACAGGTGGCGAACCGCCGCGACCTGCAAGCTCTATGAGATCGATAAGAACGGGAAATTGAACGAGCTCTGCGATGCGCGGATCGAGTGAGGTAAACAATGGCGGCACTTCTATTCGCAATTACCCTTCGAGGAGGCGAGAATGATCTATGAATTTACCATTCCCGGACGGCTTCCCGGGCTGAATGAATACATCAAGGCCGAGCGTGGTCACCGTCTGAAGGCGGCAGAGATGAAGGCGGAATATGAGCGGATGATATGCCGCTGCATTCGCACCAAGCTCGGCATGGTGAGGATCGCGGTGCCGGTGCGCATCGACTATCATTTTTTTGAGCCTGATAAGCGGCGGGACAAAAGCAACATATCCGGCTATGCACGCAAGCTAATCGAGGACAGCCTCGTCAAGTGCGGAGTGTTGCCGAATGATGGATGGAAAGAGATAGACGAGTATAAAGACCACTTCGCGGTGGACAAGGCTCGGCCGCGGATAGAGGTAACGATAACGGAGGTCGAAAAGGAGGGGCGAAAATGACTGGCAAAGAGTTTCTGCTGGAGCTGCAGCGCTTGAACGAGGCTGCGATGGCGGCCGAGGCGCAGTTGGAATCCATACGAGCGGATGTGGAGCGGACGACCGCGCGACTTTCTCCGGCTCCCGGCGGCGGGACCGCTGATCCGGCATCGGGCATAATTCGGCTGATGCAGATTAAGCAGCGGTGCGAGCGCAAGATCGAGGAATATAACAGGCATAAGGCGCGGTGCATCGAGCTGATCGGTATGATCGATGCGGACTACCAGCGAGCGCTCACGCTCGTTTACATAAACTATCTTTCCAAGGCCGCTGCCGCCGAGGAGATCGGCTGCTCGCGCACATGGCTCGAGCGCAGGCTCAAGCGTGGACTGGCTCAACTTGATAAGTTGATTTGATAAAAAATATTTTTGGGAGTTTACAAAAGTTTACAGAAGTTTACACTCGAATTATGATATAATTAAAATAGGGGACGCGCCGCAAGGACAACTGAATATTCTTGCGATAAGGACAGCGGGCTCTCGAGGTATAGAAAACCTGTTCAAGCAATCTCCCGCGAGTTTCCTTTCATTTCATTTTTGACCGAGCCGGTGACGGCTTGGTCTTTTTTATAGGAGAACCAAATGCTTTACGGAAAAAGTATCATAGCAACAGGCTACAGAGAGACCGACGGTCTGCCGCGCTGTCCTGTTTGCGGCGAGACCGTAACGGCGGAGGCCGAGACGGTCATGGCAGACGGTGGCAGCGGCGAGCTTAGCCCGGTCAACATCGTGCAGTGCGAGCATTGCCACGCGCAGATCCACTATGCGAGCTACGAGGTAGCGCCCGAGATGGAGCCGTACTGCGATACCGGCACGAGCGGCAATGCGTAGGTCGTGCCGATACTGCGGCCGAACTCATGAGATCGGAGAGCAGTGCAAGATCGCGCCACCCCAATGGCGCCGCCCACCTCGCTCCTCGGCCGCAAACGCCTTCAGGCATACCTACGCCTGGACACAAAAGGCGCGACACATCAAAGAGCGCGATCTGTATATGTGCAAGTGCTGCCTCGAGGAAGGCGCCGTCACCACCGAGGATTTGGAGGCGCATCATATCGTGCCGATCGAAGAGGCGTATGATCTGCGCTTGGATGACGACAACCTCATTACATTGTGCTCGATACATCATAGACTCGCTGATTCTGGGCGCATATCCCGGGATCATCTGCGCGATCTGATTTTCGAGACCACCCCCCGGGGGGATGGCAAAATCCTGCGGGCCGGTGCGGCAAGACCGCCCGCCTACTCACGAACACACAAAACTCCCTAAATGGAAAATTATAGATAGGAGGCGGCGAATATGGGAGGCAGACCGGCAAAAATCAGCACGGTCATCTCGAAAAACCTTACGGACGAAGAAAAGCGCATCCGTGAAGAAGTTGAAAACGGCTTCAAGACCGGCAAGCCGCCCAAACCGCCGCAGGAGCTCTCGGATGCGCAGAAGAAAATCTTCCGCCGCACCGTTAAGATGCTTGCGGCGAGCGGGATTCTGACAGAGCTCGACAGATTCGTACTCGCTCGCTTTGCCATCGCGCTCGATCGCTTGAACCTGATCGAGCAGGTCATTGACCGCGATCCGACCATGCTCTACGATAAGGATATAATGTCGAGCAAGGATAAGTACACCAAGGATTTCTTCCGCTGCTGCTCCGAGCTCTGCTTATCACCGCAGGCGCGGGCGAAGATGAGCGT
>JAFZJT010000186.1 GCA_017553815.1 Clostridia bacterium | reverse complement strand
GCACCGCGAGATGGCGAAGCACGCCCTTCCCCGTTCTTTCGTTATAGGCGGGTATGGCGAAGTCGTTCGCCCATTTAGTGACGGTTTCAAGTATCTTGAGCGATGTTTCATTCTGCAAAAGGCAATCGGTGATCTCTATAACGCTGTGGCTCTTTTCGCCGAGCGTGCCCGAAACGATACTTTCGCCGCGTTGGGCGAAGCTGAAAACGGCCTTGTTGCGATAGCGAAGGGTCTCGGGCGAGGCGATGCAGGGCTTAATTTCGATATCGAATCCCCCTATACGGCGAAAGGCGCTTTCGACCTTCATGCGCTTGAATTCGAGCTGATGAGCGTAGCTCATGTGCATCAGGTCGCAACCTCCGCAACGGTCGAAGCTCGGGCATGGTGGCTCGACCCTATTCGGGCTTTTTTCGAGCACTTCGACGAGCTTCGCCTCGGCAAAGCGAGGCGCGGACTTGACTATACGAACCCTCACGCGCTCACCGATGAGCGCGCCCTTAACGAACACCGCGAGCCCGTCGAGCCTGCCGACGCCCTGACCCTCGGAGCCGTAGGAGCTTATCTCTATTTCGACTATTCCGTTTTCGTTTTTGTTTTCGGTCACTTTATTTTTTCAAAATCAGCTTAACGTTTTCTTCGCCGAGAAGCCCCTTGAGCTCGTTTAGAAGCTCAACGGACGGGTGCACGGAAAGCTCCTTGGGCGCAAGCTCCTGTTTTCTTGTTACGGAATTTGCGAACACGACCTCGGTATTGCCGGGAAAGCGCCGCAGCGACTCGATAACGCGCTTTTTCAGCGGCTCGGTGCCTACTGTGAAGTTGAGGGCGAGCCGCTTTGTGTCGACCTTTATGAGGGGCACGGCGTCGTCCACCATGACGGTGTTTGGCTTATCCTCGCGCATGGACATTCGCCCCGTCAGGATGACCCGTTTATCCTTCAAAAGAAGCTGCGCGCATTTTTGATAGACTGTCGGGAAAGCGAGGAACTCGACCCTTCCGCTCATATCCTCAAGAACGCCCGTTGCCATAACGCCCGAGCCGTTCTTTATCGGCCTTGTTTTGACGGAGGCGATTATGCCGCCGACGCGTACCGAGGTGCCGTCCGTTATCGCTCCGCCCTCCTCGGCGTCGTTGAGCAGCTTGCAGTTATGCTTCATCTCGGAGAGCTCTTTTTCATACTCCATCAGCGGATGCCCGCTTATGTAAACGCCCGTCGCCCCATGCTCCATCGCAAGAAGCTCCGACATCGGGAATTCGATCTTTGCCTCCGCGCCGAGCTCGAATTTGGGCGCTTGGGAGTTATCCTGAATATCGAATAGCGAAAACTGACCGAGCTCGATGCGCTTTCTTTCCGCGCCCGCCGAAGCAAGCTCCAGCTCGTAATGACCCATCAGATACTTTCTTGAAACGCCGAAGCTGTCGAAGCAGCCCGCCATTATCATCCATTCAAGGGTGCGCTTGTTTATCGAATTCGCGCGCCTGACAAAATCCGAAAAATCCCGGAAATTGCCGCCGAGCTGCCGCTGCTCTAAAAGCTCGTTTATAACGCCCTCGCCGACATTCTTTATCGCGGCAAGGCCGAAACGGATAGCGCCGTTTTCAACCGAAAAACGCGCCCTGCTCCTGTTCACGTCCGGCGGAAGCAGCTTGATCCCGCATTGCTTGCAGTAGCCGATATAGGATGCAACGGTATCCTGAACGGTGATGAAGCTGTTTATAAGCGCCGTCATGAACTCGACGGGATAGAGGTATTTCAAAAGCGCGGTTCTGTACGCAACGACCGCGTAGCAGGCGGCATGGGCCTTATTGAACGCATAGGAAGCAAAATCCATCATTTCATCGAAGATCTTTTCCGCCGCTTCCTTGGAAACACCACGGCGAAGCGCGCCGTCTACGGTTACAACGCCGTTTTCCTCGATTCCGTAGATGAAGTTCTGCCGCTCCTTCGCCATAACGTCGTGCTTTTTCTTGCTCATGGCGCGGCGAACCAAGTCGCTTCTTCCGAGCGAATAGCCCGCAAGGTCGCGAACTATCTGCATGACCTGCTCCTGATAGACCATGCAGCCGTATGTGTTTTCAAGGATCGGGCGAAGCAGCTCCGTTTCATAATGAACGCTTGAAGCATTCTGCTTGCCCTCGATATAACGCGGGATCTGATCCATCGGACCGGGTCGGTACAGCGAGATTCCCGCGATAACATCCTCAAGGCAGCTCGGCTTCATCTGGATCATGAAGCTCGTCATGCCCGGGGATTCGAGTTGGAACACGCCGACCGTTTCGCCGGAGCTTATAAGGTCATAAACGCGCTTATCGTCGTATTTGCAGTTTGAAAAATCGGGAGGCGTGTCGCCCTTTACTTTTATAAGATCTATGCAGTCGCGGATGACCGTCAGCGTGCGAAGCCCGAGAAAATCCATCTTGAGCATTCCGAGCTCCTCAAGCTCGGTCATCGTAAACTGAGTGGTTATCGACTCGTCATTTCTTTGAAGCGGAACGAGCTCCATCGTCGGCAGCGAGGATATGACCACGCCCGCCGCATGGGTCGAAGTGTTTCGCGGAAGCCCCTCCACCTTCATCGAAAGATCGAGCAGCTTATGCACCTGCTCATCGGTATCGTAGAGCGCCTTCAACTCGGGAACGCCCTCGAGCGCTGCCTTTAGCGTTATTCCGAGCGCCTGCGGCACGAGCTTGGCTATCCTGTCCACCTCGTTGAGCGGCACGCGCAGCACACGGCCAACGTCGCGCACAGCGGCTCTTGCTGCCATTGTGCCGAAGGTGACTATCTGGCAAACATGGTCGCTGCCGTACTTTTCCTTGACGTAGTCTATGACTTCCTGCCGTCTGTCGTCGCAGAAGTCCACGTCGAAATCCGGCATGCTGACCCTTTCCGGGTTCAGGAAGCGCTCGAACAGCAGGCTGTATTTTATCGGGTCAACGTCGGTAATGCCCATCGTGTACGCGGCGATGGAAGCCGCGCCGCTGCCCCTTCCAGGACCGACGTCGATGCTCTTTGATTTTGCGAAGCGGATGAAATCCCAAACGATAAGATAGTAGTCCACGAAGCCCATCTTCGTGATGACGTCGAGCTCGAAATCAAGCCTGTCCCAATGCTCCTTGCTCGGCTCGCCGTAGCGGCTTATCATGCCCTCGGAGCAAAGCTTTCTGATATACTCCTCGTTGCTCATGCCGTCCGGCGCGGTAAAGCCCGGCAAATGCCTTTTGCCGAACTCGATCTTGTGCTCGCATTTTGCGGAGACCTCGGCGGTGTTGTAGACCGCCTGCTCATAGCCGTGCATGCGCTCGAGCATCTCCGCTTCTGACTTGACGTAGAAGTCATCGGTCTGCATGCGCATTCGGTTCTCCTCGTCAACAAAGCGGCCCGTTTGCACACACAGAAGCACATCCTGCGCTTCGGCGTCCTCCTTTTTAACGTAGTGTACGTCGTTCGTTGCAACAGTCTTGATCCCAAGCTCCTCTGCAAGCTTATTCAGGCGCGGGAGCACCACGAGCTGTTCGGGAATGCCGTGGTTCTGAAGCTCGATATAGAAGTCCTCTCCGAAAACGTTTTTAAGGCGCAGGGCGAGCTCCCTTGCTTCATCGTATTGGTTTAAAAGCAGGTAGGATGGTATGTCGCCCGCAAGACAGGCGGAAAGGCAGATCAGCCCCTCGCTGTGCTTCTCGAGCAGGTCGTAATCTATCCTCGGGCGATAGTAAAAGCCGTCCACATACGCGATGCTGGACAGTTTGATAAGGTTTCTGTATCCGGTTTCATTCTTGCAAAGCAGTATAAGATGGGCGTTCTCGCGCATACCGGTTTTATCGGCAATGGTCTTTGGGGCAACGTAGGCCTCCATGCCGATTATCGGCCTTATCCCCGCCGCGGTGCATGCCTTATAAAAAGCGATCGTACCGTACATATTGCCGTGGTCGGTTATGGCAACGGAGTCCATTCCAAGCTCCTTTACGCGCTCAACAAGCTCGCTTATCCTTGCGGCGCCGTCGAGCAGGCTGTATTCGGTGTGTACATGCAGATGTGTAAAGCTCATTCTTCGTTTCTCCAATCATTCTCTTCGTTAGTCAAGCGCTGTTCGCTTCAAAATCAAAATTAAAATGCAGTCAAGCTAATTATCTATCGTTCCTCCGCGTATCTCCTCCGCCATCCTCTCAAGCTTTTTCAAGCGATAATTCACAGCCGAACGCCCCATATTGAGTTCATCGGCAAGATCCGTGAGCGAAAGCTCGGGGTTATCGAGCCTGCCCTTTGCGGCCACCAAAAGCTCTTCACCGAGCGCCTCCGCGCCGAGAGTTTTGAGAACAAGCTCTATATCCTCCGCCTGCTTTTTCGCGGCGGCACAGACCCTGTTCATATTCGCCGTGGTGCAATTCACATATCTATTTGCCGTATTATTGGCCTGCTTTATTATGCGCTCATTGCTCACAAGCATCATCGCCTCGGAAGCACCGATGAAGGCAAGCAAATCCTCGAGCTTTTCGCCCTCTTTCACATATAAAACGATACTGTTTTTGCGTTTGGATCTATTAGGAGCTATGCCGCGGCTCGAAAGTATCCCGGCGGCTCTGCCCGCGAGCGAGGCGCTGTTTATAACGAATTCAAGGTGGTATGCTTTTTCGGGGTCGTTCATCATGCCGCAGGCAAGGAAAAGCCCCCTGATAAACGCCCGCATCTGTGCGTCGGTGGTTGCGGCGTCCTCCGGCACCTTCGGGCTGAATTCCCTTTCGCCATGCCCGTCCACGCTCATCATCCCGACCGACTGCATGAAGCGCTCGATGCCTTCACCGAATACAACGAGCTCGCAGTTGTTTGCTTTGAGCCGCTCGTGCCTCACCTCGGAAATGCTGCATTCAAGATCGTAATGCTGTGCGCAGAGCTTCGCGCAAAGCTCTATCGCTTCCCTGCTTTTAAGCGAATAATGCACGCCCCAGCTTCTTTTTTGAGGCACGAATTTAAGCGAACCGATGCAGAGCGTGAAGGCGCACAAAAGCGCACGCGCATCCTCAAAGCGCCTGATTTTAAGACCCGCCAGCTCGGACTTAACTTTAGTTGTAAAGGAATCTGTTTGTTCCGCTGTCGTTTTTACCATCTATCGAGTTTTTATACATGGCAGAGCGCCGCAAACACTATTACTTCTTGTCCGAATCAAATCTGTCCTTAATGTCGTCCGCTTCGTAAACAAGATCCCTGTGCTCAACAAGAACGGGATAATCCCGCGAAAGCCTGTCGTGCAGTGCTTCTGCCATAGCAACGGATCGGTGCCTGCCGCCCGTGCAGCCGAAGGCGATCATGAGCCTGCGCTTGCCCTGCTCGATGAACTTTGGGATCAGCATTCGTATCATCTCCTCGATACTGTCGAGCTGCATCACAACTTCCTTATCGGAGAAAACGTAGTGTCGCACCTCGGGGTCCCTGCCCGACTTATAGCGGAGCTTGGGCATATAGAACGGGTTCTCCGTATAGCGCATATCGAAAACGAAATCCGCGTTGCCGGGTATGCCGCGCTTGAAGCCGAAGCTCGAAACGATGAGGCGCATGGAGAGGTTTGCATCCCCGCCAAGCTTCTCCTCAACCGCTCTTGAAAGCTCCTGCGGGCGCATATTGGAGGTGTCGATGATATAGGTCGCGTTCTCCTTGAGCGGCACGAGCATATCGCGTTCAAGGGAAATGCCGATGCTGACGTCGTCGTGCATCGGGTGAAGCCGCCGTGTTTCGCTGTAACGGCGCTGCAGAACCGCGTCCTCGCATTCAAGGAACATTATCTCATACTTATAGGGAAGATGCTTGAGCTCCGAAAACGCCTTTCGGGGGTTGTAGCCGAAATGCGATTCGCGGCTGTCAATAACGATCGCGACACTGTCGATGGTGTTTTCACTGCTCTCGCAGAGCGTAAGATACTCTCCGATAAGCTGGCAGGGCATATTATCCGCGCAAACAAAGCCCATATCCTCGAGCACGTTGAGCACTCCTGTTTTTCCTGCGCCGGAAAGACCGGTAACAATCAAAATATACATGGTTTTCTCCGATTTCATATTATGGATGTTATCTTTTGATACCTCAGCGAACATAGATTGCGCCGTTTCCGTCCCCGATATCAGCTCAGCTAATTATCCTCACCTCGGGCTCGAGCATAACGCCGAAATCCTTGTTTACTTTCTCCCGAACAAAGCCTATCAGCTCCGTCACGTCGTCGAAGGTCGCACCGCCGCAGTTCACGATGAAGCCCGCGTGCTTGGGGCTGACCATCGCGCCGCCTATGCGCTTGCCCTTCAGACCCGCCTGCTCGATCAGCGCGCCCGCGAAATGCCCAACAGGGCGTTTGAACACGCTTCCCGCGGAAGGAAACTCGATGGGCTGCTTCTCCCTGCGCTTAGTATTGTATTCGTCCATACGCTGCTTGGCGCATCCGTCGTCCTTTTGAAGCTTGAACTCCGCCGAAACAATGACTGCGCCCGGCCATGCAAAAGCGGAATGGCGATAGGCAAGGTCGCTGTCATGAACTTGCCTTGTTATCAGCTTTTCCGATGAAATAAAAGTTACCGAGCGAAGTATCTGCTTGATCTCGCCGCCGTATGCGCCCGCATTCATCGCGACCGCGCCGCCGACGGTTCCGGGTATGCCTGCGGCCCATTCCATTCCCATCAGACCCGAAGCGACGCTCGCCTTTGAAACCGTGCAAAGGAGCGCTCCCGCATCGGCTATTAGCTGCGTTCCATCGAAAGAATAGGACGACATGGCTCTGCCGATCCTAATAAAAAGCGCGTCCACGCCCTCATCGGAGATAAGCATATTGCTTCCGTTTCCGATGACATGGACCGGATAATCGCAGCACTTCGCTGCGTCAAGAAGCGATCTAAGCTCGTCCGCATCGCGGGGCTCCGCAAAAAAAGCCACCTCTCCGCCAATACGGAAGGTCGTGAAGCTGCGCGCCTGAACGCCCTTTATTGCTCCGAGAGCGAGCAGCTTATTCTCAAGACATTTGTTTGCAGGCATTGTTTACCTTCTCTCCCAATGCATATCTATTCATTGAATACTATACCACCTATCGTTGAAAAAGTAAACACTGCCAAGCGGTATTCCGCGATTTTCTTTCTCAAGCCTTCTCTCAATCAAAAGCGCTCCCCGACACACCCCCGCCCTCCGCTATGCGCCTGTAGGCATCCGCGAGGAAGCTCTGCTCGTATGACAGCGAAACTGCCTTGTTCATTGCCAGAAGCCCGATGGAAACAAGCTCCGTTTGCGCCGCCTCACCCAAGATAAGATCGATGTATTCAAGCGCATAAGGCAGTTTTTCATCCTCGGTTTTGGAGACTATTCCTATGAACTGCACAAGCTCCGTTTCACTCGCAAACGGCAGTACCTCAAAATAATCCGCCTTGCCCGCCGAAAGGAGCCTTTGCATATCGCCCGCACCGCGCACATCGGCGACGCAGCAGGGCGACTTCCCCGATTTGAACTCTTCTAAATTATGTTTTTTCGCCGTTTCGAGCAGTTCCGTTTCTTCCCCGTCCGCCGTTTCGGGATAATAGAGCAGAAGCTCACAGGAAGCGGCTAAAGCCCATGCGCGAAGGCTTTCGTTTTCGGCATCACTTGCCGTGCCGCTCGCCGTTTCGCGCAGCTCGCTTTTCTCTATAAACCCGCGCGGGAAGCTTATGATATCGGGAAAGAGTCCCGCCGCCATCCGCCTTTCCGCCTCGGATTCGGTCATGGATTCCACCTCGAAGTACACTCCGAAATGCCGCTTTTCCATGCGCCTTGCGTACTTTTCAAGCCACGCTCCCATACTTCCGCTGTAGGGCTTGAAGCGCACCACATGCCAGCAGGATATCACGCCCGAAAAAGCTTCTTTTTTAGGCGTCAGCCAATCGAGCGCGCTTTGGGCGCCCAAAAGCCCCGAGGCATATTTCGGGAGAAGCACGATCAGCGCCAGCATCGACGCCATCAGCAATACGGAAATGATTTTTCTTGCAGAACTCATGGATAATACTATGCTGAAAATGCGTTTTTGTATTCCAGAATTTAGGCACGCCTGCCATTATTTGTCACGCGGATGTACCCATTTAGGAAGCTCGAATCATTGACATATTTCAATGAATCATATAGAATATTATTCGGTTCAATACGAACGGAAAGGAAAAAACATGCTTAAAATCGATAATCTTTCAAAGAGCTACGGCGAAAAAAAGGCCGTTGACGACCTCAGTCTCCATATTCAAAAGGGTGAGCTTTTCGGCTTCATCGGGCACAACGGCGCGGGCAAGACCACGACGCTCAAGGCCTGCTGCGGCATCCTCAAGCCCGACAGCGGAAGCATAACCGTGGACGGCGTCTCCATCGCGGAGCATCCCATCGAGTGCAAGAGGATGATGGCCTATCTTCCCGACAATCCCGACCTATACGAGTTCATGACGGGAATCCGCTTTCTGAACTTTATTTCCGATATTTACGGGATCTCCGCACAGGCGAGGAGCGAGAGGATAGATAAATACGCGGAGCTTTTCGAGCTTAAAAATGAGCTTGCCCAGCCAATCTCTTCGTATTCGCACGGCATGAAGCAGAAGCTTGCGATAATCTCCGCGCTCATCCACGACCCCAAGCTCATTTTGATGGATGAGCCCTTCGTGGGCCTCGACCCCAAGGCGAGCCATCTTTTGAAGGGGATAATGCGCGAGATCTGCGACGCGGGCGGCGCGATCTTCTTCTCGACCCATGTGCTCGAAGTTGCCGAAAAGCTTTGCGACAAGGTGGCGATAATCAAGAGCGGCAAGCTCATCAAATGCGGCACCATGGAGGAGGTTCGCGGCGATACCTCGCTTGAGTCGGTATTCCTTGAGCTGGAGGGATAACAGATGTTTATAACGCTTCTCAAAAAGCAGTTTTCAGATGTCTTTTCGTTTATCTTCATCGATAAGCGCAAGGGCAAGAAAAGGAGCGCGGGCGGAGCGGTCCTGACCGGTCTGCTGTACGTTCTGCTGTTTGCGTTCATAATAGGCTCCTTCTTTTCCGTTGCAAACTCCCTTTGCGAGCCCTTGGTCGCAGCAGAACTCAGTTGGCTTTATTTTGCGCTGTTCGGACTTTCGGCGCTTCTTTTCGGCGTTATCGGAAGCGCGTTTTCGACCTATAATTCGCTCTACGTTTCAAAGGACAACGAGATGCTGTTCTCGATGCCGATAAAGCCCCGCACGATACTCGCGTCAAGGCTCCTGAGCGTGTATTTATTGAGCCTTCTGTACGTTTTACTGATGATGATCCCCGCAGCCATCGCGTATCTGCGCCACGCTTCGCCCGATACCGTCGGGGTAATACTGCTCGTGCTGACGCCCTTCGTGCTCGCGCTGTTCACCTCTGCGGTATCCTGCCTGCTCGGCTGGATCATATCGCTGATCGCGCCGAAGATTAAGAACAAGAGCTTCGTAACGGTGCTCGTTTCCATAATCTTTATCGGCGTTTATTACTTCTTCTCTTTCCGCTTCACGAGCATCATCGCTAAGATTCTCGCCGCTCCCGGCATCATCGCAAACGCGCTGAAGAGCTACGTTTATCCCCTGTATCTGATGGGCATGGGCGCGTCGGGCGACGTTTTAAAATTCATTCTGTTTGCGCTTATCTGCATCGGCTCCGCGGCGCTCGTGTACTTCATCATCTCGCTCAGCTTTGCAAAGACCGTCATCGGAAGCGGAAGCGCTTCGCATTCAAGGAGCAAGGCGCGGTACACGGAGAAGGATATTCGCTTGTCCTCCGCTTCCTCCGCGCTCTTTAAAAAGGAGCTTTCAAGGTTCACCTCAAGCCCGAACTACATGCTCAACGCGAACCTCGGCCTTATCTTCATGATCGGCGTCGCGGTGCTGCTCTTTATAAAGGGCGGGGCGCTGCGCGAGCTGATTGCGGGCGAGGTGGGTATAGACGCCGACCGTTTTGCGCTTATCGCCTGCGCCGCCGTTTGTATGCTCAGCTCGATGAATCTGACCACATCCTCCTCCGTTTCCCTCGAGGGCAAGCAGATATGGCTTGCTCAAAGCCTGCCCATCGAGCCAAAAGCGGCGCTGCTTGCAAAGCTCAAATTGCACATGGCGCTCGTTCTGCCGCCGCTTGCGCTGCTGCTTGCCGCCGTTATCTTCGCATTCAGGCTTCCGCTTTTGCAATCCGTGATGATCGGCATCGTTGCCGTGCTGTTCGTTCTGTTTCTTGCAATGCTCGGGCTTGCCGAGAACCTCAAGTGGGCGAATCTGCATTGGACTAACGAGGTCATCCCGATAAAGCAGAGCCTGCCCGCATTCCTCGGAATTTTCGGCGGAATGGCTCTGCTTATTATCTTTGGCGGAACATACTTCCTTCTTCTGCGCTTCGTTGAACCGCTCGTCTATCTTTTAACAGTTGCATTAGTGCTCTTCTGCGGCTGTTTCTTCCTCTACAGGCTGATAGTCACCTGGGGCGCAAGGAGGTTTGCGGAGCTGGATTAAGCTAATACGCTCATAAATAACAGTATCCCGGCTATTTATCGGGATACTGTTTATTTACCCTATTTTTCTATACTGTGCTCGTATAATGCGCTAAATGCGCGGCTTTGAGAATACTTCCCTGCCTCCGAGGAAGGTTTTTAAAACTTCGATCAAATGGAGACTATCGGGAGCGGTCTCAAACGGGTCGCTGCCGAGGATCACGAAATCCGCGAGAAACCCCGGTGCTATCCTGCCCTTTATACATTCCTCAAAGCTGGCTCTTGCGCCGAAAACCGTGAAGCTGTCGAGCGCTTCCTTTACGGAAAACGCCTGCTCAGGAAGGTACGGCCCCGTGCCGTCCATAGAGCGTCGGGTCACGGCGCATTCGATGCCCTTCATTGCGTCCGGAAGCTCCACGGGGCAGTCCGAGCCGTTGGAAACGGTCAGCCCGCCGTCAAGAAGGGTCTTCCAATTGTAGCTTGTGTCGGAAAGCGCCTTCGGTACGAGCTTTTCAACGATATGGTTGTCGTAGTCGAGGAAGATGCTCTGCGCGTAGATATGCATTTTGAGCCTTATCATGCGCTCGAGTTGGTCGCGCCGCGAAATCTGACAATGAACTATGCCGTGGCGGTGATCGGAGCGTGGATGCTCCTTGAGCGCGTTTTCAATGGCGTCCAGCACGCTGTCAAGGCAGGCGTCGCCTATCGCGTGTACGGCTATCTGCATTCCGTGTGCGTTCGCATAGGAGCAGAGCGCGTTGAATTGCTCCTTTGAAAACAGCGAAAAGCCCGTTTCGTTCTCCGTGCCGAGATATGGCAAACTCAAATGCGCTGTGCGGCTGCCGAGCGAGCCGTCGCCAAGCAGCTTCAGGGGACCGATCTTGAACAGCTCGCCGCCCGTGCCCGTGATATTTCCGGCTTCCACGAAGCGCTTTAATTCGTCAAGCTCGGTGAAATTGCACTGCTCGTAAACGCGAACGCTCAGCTCCCCCTCCGCCTCAAGCTCCCTATACGCCTCGTTGATGCTTTCAAACGGTATCTGCCTGAAAACGCAGTAATCGTCGGTCTGCGCGCTCGTAATGCCGAAGCTGTTCAAGGCTTTGCAGGCAAGCCGAATCATCCGCTTGAGGCCATCCTTATCTGGAAGCGGCATTTTATCGAAGGCAAGCTCCATCGCGTTGTCGTATAGCCTGCCGTCGGGCTCGCCGTGCTCGATGCCGATGGCTCCGCCCTCGGGCGAAACGGTCTCGGCCGTTATGCCGCAGATCTCGAGCGCCCTTGAATTCACAACGCAGCAATGCCCGCAGGCGCGGGTTATCATTATCGGGATCTCGGTCGAAACGGAATCGAGGTCGAACCTATTCGGCATTCTCGGTTCATCCGAAAAATAATCCTGATTCCATCCCCTGCCGCGAAGCCATGCGCCGCCTTCGGGCGGGAAGGCTTCGAGTTGCGCCCTCATGCACTCGAGCACCGCAGAAAGGCTCTCGGTGTGCTCATAGAGCTTTGCCGAGAGTAGGCTCTGGCCGTAATTGAGAAGATGAAGATGCGAATCGTTAAAGCCCGAGCAGACGAAGCGGCCGGAAAGTTCGATAAGCTCATCGCCGCTCTCCGCAAGCGCGAGCATCTCCTCATCCGAGCCAACGGCTGTAAAGCTTCCGTTTTCAACTATGAAGGCCGATTTGAGCGGAAGCTCGCCCGTATAGATTTTTCCGTTTATATAGATGGTTTTCATGTTTAAATCGAAACTGATAAAAATTCAGCCCCATCCGAAAGACGGGGCTGAATCCGGTAAGCAAATTAACGCTTGCTGAACTGGGGAGCACGGCGAGCCGCTTTGAGGCCGTACTTTTTCCTCTCCTTCATGCGAGGATCGCGGGTGAGGAAGCCGGCCTTCTTGAGGGCGGCGCGGTATTCCGCAGAATCAACGTCGAGAAGCGCACGGGAGATGCCGTGACGGATCGCGCCTGCCTGGCCGGTGTAACCGCCGCCGTATACGTTCACAAGAACGTCGAACTTGCCGAGGGTGTCGGTCAGCTCGAGGGGCGCGCGAACGATCATCTTGAGGGTCTCGTAGCCGAAGTAATCGTCGATACCACGCTTATTGATGGTGATATTGCCGGTGCCGGGGATGAGACGAACGCGGGCAACGGAGCTCTTGCGCCTGCCGGTTCCGAGATACTGATTGGTAGCCATAGTTTAAATCTCCTTCCCTGTCACTTCAGTTTGAGCTCTTCGGGCATCTGAGCCTGATGCTTATGCTCGCTGCCGCGATAAACGCGAAGCTTGGTGAGCATCTGCTTGCCGAGGGGACCCTTGGGCATCATGCGGCGAACGGCTTCGTGAACCATGAACTCGGGCTTCTTCTCGAGAAGGGTGCCGTACTTGGTCTCCTTGAGTCCGCCGGGATAGCCGGTGTGATGGTAGTAGATCTTCTGATCGAGCTTACGGCCGGTCAGAATGACCTTATCGGCGTTGATGATGATAACGTGATCGCCACAGTCCACGTGGGGCGTGAAGATGGGCTTATGTTTACCACGGAGTATAGCGGCAACCTGGGATGCGAGACGGCCGAGCACCATGCCTTCTGCATCGACGACGTACCACTTACGTTCCATGGACTCTGCTTTTGCCATATAGCTTTTCATGCAATGTCCTCCAAAGAGTTTGTTGAATTTCTTATTTTTTGCTAAGATTTCCGACAACGGACGGGGCTGGTGACCGCAATCCTCCACCATAAGCAAAGCACTTCGGCATTATACAAAATCCGAAGTGCTTTGTCAAGCGTTTATCGCGGGTTTTTCTCAAAAAAACCGTATTTTTTCGGTATATAAATCGGAGCTTGGCCGTTTTGCGGCAAAACCGCCGTCCGCGGCGCCTATTTCGGCGAAAAACAGATTTATCAGCCCTGCGGTATCGGCAGCGACGGAGAACCCGTTCCGACGTGCTGTTCGCCCTGAACCGCCGCGTATTTATCCTGATACAGCTTCACGGGCTCGCCAACTTCGTTGCCGTCGGCGTCGTACTCCTGCCTGAACACGTCCACATTGTAGCCGGTGCGCGGGGTGATTACCATCTTGGTGTAGCCGCTCGGCCACATGGGCTCCTCGATGATGAGGGGCTCGGGCGGCTCGACCTCTTCAACGAGCTCGGACCAAACGGCGAAGGTATGCCCGTCCTCGCGGGGAACACCGTAGATGATGGAGTACACGGTGCGGTTGCTCATATCCGCATAGGCAAAGAGCAACATGCTCGTGTCGGTCATGTTCTTCCAAACGAGGTCGGGACCGCCGTAGGAAACGGTCGCATCCAGACCCATATCGACGTAGCTTCCGGGAATCGAGTGGTGGTATCTGCGAACTATCTTCGCGTCCTCACCGAGAAGCAAGAGCGAATTATACAGGGTGGAGCTGACCTGGCAGATACCGCCGCCGGGGCTGTCGATGTACTCCTTGCCGCCGGAGATGCCGGGTGCGGGGAGCCAACCGTCCTTTTCATAGCGCGGACCGAGCAGGTCGTTGTAGCCATATTCCTCTTCGGGAAGCATCACGGTGCAATGCAACAGACCCGCGGCCTTCTGAACGTTTCTTGCGCGATAATCACCGCTCGATGAAAATCTTGTTGAGAATCTGGAGAGCTCCGCATAGGAGGCGGCGAGTTCCTCGACGGAATGGTCGGGTTCGGTCTCCTTGAGTTCGAGGGACAGCTCGGCGTTGTGGTTCTCTGAGTAGAACGCATCGCAGATCTTTTTCAGCATATCGTCCCTATCGAGAACATAGCCGTTCTGCCCGTTGTGGAACTGGATATTGGCCATCGCCGTACCGTCCGGCGCGTAGACGGTTTTGACGGAGGAAAGATCGTCCGTCCTGCCGCCGATGCCAACACCCGGCTTTCCGCCGCCAACGAGGTTAAGAAGCGTGATATAGGGCTCCGTGGGAGCTTTATCGACGATGGCGCCTATCTCATCGACTATCGCGCGCATGCTCTCCTCGTCCATAGTGAGCTCGTAGTCGCCAAGCTCAACGCCTTCTTCGGCTATCCTCTGACGCTCGAGGTAAACGGAGTAAAAATCGGTCTGCTCGCTCGACCTTCCGACATTGAACGCCTCATGAAGGAGCAGGTTCACGTCGCACGAAACGTTGAAATCTGCCGCGGTGAGAAGAAGCGTAGTATTCTCAACGTTTGCGCAGATATTGATATCGGCGATGCGCCTTTCAACGTCCGCAAGGAGCGCTTCGCGAGCCTGAGCGTAATCCATTCCGCCCAGCTCTATTCCCGCAACGCGAACGCCGGGAAGTATCTTTCCGTCCTCAACGTATTCGTATTCAATGCCGTTCACCATGCCCTTTACGCGCATAGCGCCGTTTTCAAGGTCGGTCACGGTGTATTGATTGTTTTCATCGTATTCCTGCTCGGCGGCAACGAATCTTTCGCGCAAATCCTTCGTTGAAAAGTAGATATACGCAAAGACAGCGGCAATTATCAGGAAGTATATGCCGATCCTGATGCTGCGCCACAAAAGGCTCCTATCCTCCGAGCTTAAAGCAGAAGCATCGGTATTATTCAAAGTGACCTGTTTTTTCACCGCAGTTTTGCTTTCCAAGCTAAATCCCTCACCATAAGCATTGATTCAAATTTCGATCACGCATAAGCGCATATCGCTACAAATACATTATAGTTCAATATTCGTCTAATTTCAAGGCAGATTTATGAACAATTTCGTACATTTGGGGTACAATGCTCAAAATATACCCAAAATGACCGAGTATGCTCGAATTCTATAGGCGGATAACCGAATTTATGAAGTGATCCTGTCACGATGCGTAAATATATAATAGTTTATGGCAAAAAGGGCTTGAAAAGCAGTCCGACTTCCGCTATAATACAATTCGTTCGGCACGCTGGTGTAGCTCAGTAGGTAGAGCACGTCATTGGTAATGACGAGGTAGTCAGTTCGAATCTGATCACCAGCTCCAACAAAAAAGCCTTGCTTTTGCAGGGCTTTTTTCTATCCCGTTTTCGGCGGATCGGTGATTATCCCTGTTTCTGCAAAAAAGCGCGCTTTGCTGCTTGCCCCGCTCCGAGCCTTATTGCCAATGAAGCAGACTATCCCTTTATAAAGAATTCGGCGCCCCGATTGGGACGCCGAAGTGTTTATCAAATTCAATATCGAATTACGCCTTCTTGGTCTGCGCCATAACTTCCTCTGCGAAGTTGTCGCTGCGCTTCTCAAGACCCTCTCCCATCTCGAAGCGGGTGAAGGAGATAACGTCGAACCTGCCGCCGATCATATCGGAAACGGACTGGTCGGGATTCTTAACGAAGGGCTGCTCGAGCAGACAAACTTCCTTATAGTACTTCTGGATGCGGCCTTCGACCATCTTGTCGATGATGGCGGCGGGCTTGCCCTCTTCAAGCGCCTGGGCGCGGAGGATCTCGCGCTCATGCTCGAGCTCGGCCTCGTCGCAATCCGCACGGTTCAGGCAGGTGGGCTTTGCGGCCGCGATCTGCATGGAAACGTCGTGCGCAACGGCGGGATGCTCGTTGTTGGAGATGTGAAGCAGAACTCCGATCTTGCCGCCGAGGTGGACGTAGGTATCCACGATGCCCTCAACGCGGTCGAAGCGGCGAATTGTGATCTTCTCGCCGATCTTGGCAACGGCTTCGTTGATGACCTGAGAAACGGTCTTAGTCTCGTCCTCGGAGTAGGTCTGCTCCATCATTTCCTCAACGGAAGCGGGAGCCTTCTTGGCAACGTGCTTTGCCATGTTTGCAACGAGCGCTTTGAAAACATCGGTCTTGGCAACGAAGTCGGTTTCGCAGTTTACCTCGATGATAACGCCAACGCCGCACTTATCGCAAACGAGGCAGTCAACAAGACCTTCTGCCGCGATGCGGGAAGCCTTCTTTGCGGAAGCCGCAAGGCTCTTTTCGCGCAGATAGTCCAGCGCCTTATCGATATCGCCAT
>JAFZJT010000185.1 GCA_017553815.1 Clostridia bacterium | reverse complement strand
TCCAAAATCTTGACTTTATCTTTATGTGGGTATTCAAAACTATACTTCGATGCAAGACCACTCGCTTTGTTTTCAAACAGCTTCATCTCCTGCTCGCAAAGCTCAAGCGAACTTGCAAGATAAAGGCTCGGATAGCCTGCTATGCTGTAACGATAGGTTCTTATCTTTGGACGGATATCGTATGGCGCGTGAAAGATGCGCAATTTATCATTGATGTTTTCATCCACCTTAGTCATACGGTACAAACTGCCGATGTTATTATTCCCATCCGTATACATTGGGTATTCATCAAGCGTCTTCATTAAGTTTCTCAAGCATTCATACGCTTTGGCAGGATATCCGTGCAAATAAACGCGAACGGTTTCCAGTACGCTGTTGCGCACAACTTTTGCATTCTTAACAATCGACGAAGTTTCATTCTTATAAACACCTGACAACTTCTCTATATACCTATCCAACAATCCATGCAGATCGCTGTAAAAATCCTTACCGTTCCATCGACGGGGAAGATTGAACTCGCTGTCGTATTTCCCATCCTTTGCAAACACTTCTTCAAACTTGCTCCATGCCTCTTGATTCATGCCTTCGTTTGCCATATTGCTGCAATTCCTCCGTACAATCAACAAATATTTACAAAAAATATTATATTACATGCCCGCAGGAGTGTCAAATATATAAGGGTTCGTGATCGAGTGAGTCGAAAGGCGAT
This sequence comes from Clostridia bacterium, assembly GCA_017553815.1. The sequence goes on along the minus strand of JAFZJT010000185.1, from coordinate 10,305 downwards.
ATCGTTTGCGCATCCGCCTTTTTCTTATGCACAAATCTCTCCGCGCCTTTTACGCCTGTATTTATGTTTATCGTTAATTTATTCTTGACAATCGTAAACGCAATGGGTATAATACGGTTAACGATAAACGATAATTAGTTAACTATTAAAGGAGAGTTTTTTATGGGAATCGGAAGGATAAAGTATTGGTCGGACGGGCTCGACAAATTTCTGAAGGTCGTTCAGAGTCTTCTTATCGCGGGCGCGATAGTCTGCGCGATTTTCGGCGTGCTCGTCGCCGTTCTCGGCGAAAAGATGGTCGCGGACGCGGCGAGGCTGGATCTCTGCCCCATCAAGCTGACGCTCAAGGGCGACGGCATGGAGTTCGTTGATATTGCGCGGCTCAAATCGACCATCATAATCGAGCTGACGGCGTACATCATCATGTTCGGCGCGGCGCGGTATTTCATCGGCATTTTGCGGGATATCCTCTCTCCGATGAAGGAGGGCCGCCCGTTTGAAAGCGGCGTTTCAAAGAAAATTATGAAGCTCAGCCGCACTACCTTCATCGTGGGCGCGATAATCGAGTTCATGTCTGCGCTCATCCGCACCCTCGACGCCCGCTGCTACGACCTTGAGCGCATATTCAATATGGACGCGGTGGAAAGAATCTCGGACAGCGCGGGGCCAAACTTTTGGTGGTTCATAATCCCCGGCCTTGTGCTCGCGTTCCTCTCCTTCGTTTTCATGTACGGCGAGGAATTGCAGAAGCAGTCGGATGAAACCCTGTGAGGCGGCTATGGGCAAAATAATTTTACGGCTTGACCGCGTTATGGCGGATAGAAAGATAAGCTTGAAGGAGCTTTCGGACAGGGTCGGCATTTCGAACGTCAACCTCTCCAAGATGAAAACGGGCAAGATCAGCGCGATACGCTTCTCCACCCTCGAGGCGATCTGCGAGGCGCTCTGCTGTCAGCCCGGGGACATACTCGAATACGATCCCGATGCTGAGAGCGAAAGTGACGAGATTGAATAAGAAAAAAGGCGGGTTCGGGCTCATACGTATATGGATACGCCCTTCCCGCCTTTTATTCTCATGCGGGAAACCCGCATAGATGTCAATGCTGAACCCTATTTGGGAATGACCAATAGCAGCAGCAAAATCGCGCCGCTTATTATCATCAATATGCTTGCGGCGATCTCCCAGCCTTCAAGCCTGCTGTTTTTTGCATCGGCATTATTCTTTCTCTTAACGGCGCAGATGATATTACACACGCCAAGAGTTATCATCGCCGCATAGAGTACCAACCTTAAAACATCCTTTATTTCCATTCCATTATCTTCTCCACAACGTCCTCAAGGTGCATCCCCCTCGATGCCTTGACGAGAAGCACGTCGCCGGGCTTGACGAAGGCTTTAAGCTTTTCGGCGGCGTCCTCTGCTGTCGTGCGGAAAACCTCCTTCATGCCCTTTTCCTCCGCGCCCTCGGCGATCTTTTCGCCGAGCCTGCCCACGGTGAACAGCGCGTCTAAGTTTTCGGCGCAGAATTCGCCAAGGCTTCTGTGGAGCGCTTCCTCGTTTTCGCCAAGTTCGAGCATATCCCCAAGCAGCGCGATGCGCCTTGCGCCCTTTAGCGCGGAGATCGAAGCGCGCATGGAGTCGGGCCCGGCGTTGTAGCAATCGTCCACAAGCGTTATCTCGGCAAGCTTTTCGACCCTGCCGCGGTGTCCAACGGGCGAATAATTCTCAAGCCCCGCCTTGATCTGCTCGGCGGTGAGCCCGAATTCGAGCGCGACCGTCGCCGCCGCTATCGCGTCGAGCACCATGTGGTTTCCGACGGCGGGAAGCGAAACGCGAAGCGCCTTCTCGCGGTAAATGAGCGTGAAATCGGTACGCTCAAGCCCTATCTGCTCCACGTCCTCCGCATGCACGCTGTAACACTCGTCCACGCCGAAATACACGGAGGGAATCGGCGGCTCATAGCTTCTCAGCTTATCGTCCGCGCCGTTTAAAAAGAGCTTTCCGCCCTCCTTGATATAGGGAACCAGCTCGGTCTTTGCCTTTAAAACGCCGTCGCGGTCTCCGAGATTTTCAAGGTGCATATTGCCGATATTCGTATACACGGCGTAATTCGGGCGCGCGATTTTGCCAAGCCTATCCATCTCGCCGAAGAAGCTAATTCCAAGCTCCAGAACCGCAAGCTCATGGCAGCTTTCAAGCCTGAAGAGCATCTGCGGCAGGCCGAATTCGTTGTTGAAATTGCCCTCTGTGCTGAGGATATGCGGAAACTTCTGCTCCAGCACACAGGAGAGCATCTGGCGCGTGGTGGTCTTGCCGACGCTGCCAACGACCGCAACGACCGTAACGCCGCTCTTTTCGCGAAGATGCGCCGCTATGCCCTGCATCGCCGCAAGACTGCTCCTGACAAGGATATGCGGATACGGCACCTCTTCTTCGCTTATCGCGCAGAGCGCGCCCTTCTCCATCGCCATCTTGATATAGTCGTGTCCGTCCACCCTTTCGCCCTTTATCGCAACGAAAAGGCTTCCCTGCTCGATTTTGCGGCTGTCCAGAGTTATCGAGGAGATGAGCGCGGTCTTTGCCTCGATCCCCTCGCAGTTCACGAGCTTGCCGCCCGCCGCCTTTGCGGCTTCCTTTAAGGTGAGTTCTATCATATTTTTATTCCTTGTTGCGTTTTCAGTCGTTCTGTTTGCGCTCAAGCTTCATGCTCTCCGCGATTATTTTTTCGAGAAGCTTGGGGAAATCCATGCCCACGGCGGCGGCCTCCTGCGGAAGCAGGCTCGTCGGCGTCATGCCCGGCGTGGTGTTCGCTTCGAGGCAGTAAACGCCGTTGTCGTCCACCATGAAATCGACCCTCGCATACGCCCCAAGCCCAAGCGCCTTGAACACGGCACGGGTGCAGCGCTCAAGCTCCTTTTTGAGCTGCAGCGTTATATCCGCGGGGCAGATCTCCATCGTCGCGCCTGGCTGATATTTATTTTTATAATCGTAAAAACCCTCTTTGGGTATTATCTCAATCGCAGGAAGCACGGTATCGCCAACTATGCCGACCGAGAACTCCCTGCCTCTTATGTACCTCTCGATAATGATGGTGTCCTCATAGGCGGAGGCCTCCTCTATCGCCGCGCGAAGCTCATTTTCATCGTACGCGATCGAAACGCCGACGCTCGAACCGAGGCTCGCGGGCTTCACGACGCAGGGAAAGCCGAGCCACGCGCATTTCTTAACCGCCTCATCCGCGCTTTCGCCGTGCAATATCACGTCCTCGGGCGTGGGGATGTCATGCTCGCGAAAAACGAGCTTGGAGATGCTCTTATTCATCGCAAGCAGGCTGCTCTGCGCGCCCGCGCCGGTGTAGCGAATATTCATCATATCGAACGCCGCCTGAAGCTTGCCGTTCTCGCCCTCGTCGCCGTGCAGCGCGTTGAAAACGATGTCCGCCTCGCGGCAGAGTTCGAGCACGTTTCTCCCGAAAAAGCCTTCCTTGCGCTCAAAAAACGGGCGCAGATCGGGCGCGATGCCCGAGACCTTGTGCTCCTGTATCGGAAGATTCATATAAAAAGCCTCGGCCGGCGGGCAATCCAGCTCAACGCCCAAGCAGGCGTCCGCAAGCACAACGTCATGCCCCGAAGCGCGCAGAGCCTTGGCGACCATGCTGCCCGTGGAGAGCGAAACATCCCTCTCATTCGACCTTCCGCCGCAGATAACAACTATTTTCATACTATACTCTACCTCGTTTTTTCGGATACGCAGGCGCATTCGCCGCGCTATTTACTATTCTATTAGCCCCCGCCGCGATACTTTCCCCGGACGGTGAGCCGCATATTAAATCAGTATAAATTATAGCACAAATGCCGATTTTTTCAAGTTAAAAACAATATTTTATTCTTTTTTGCCGCGCTGCGTATAAGCTGTTGCCGCTTTGGGCAAACTCATACCGTGCGAACGCGGTTCGCAAAAAGCAAATCACCCAAATAAACAAAAAGGAGAAACCAAAATGAGCAAGGATAAGATCGGCAATCAGACCATCGGCTGCAGCGTAAGAAGCTGCCGCTACAACGACCAGGGCAATTACTGCGAGCTTTCCCGCATCGAGGTCAAGCCCTGCACCAAGCATGAGCACAGCCGCACCGGCACCCCCGAGGACGAGAGCCTCTGCGGAAGCTACCAGATGAAGTAAATTAAAGGCAGAATACGGGTCAAAAGGAAAATCTTCCTCCTTCCAATTCCTTTCAAGGAAACAGCAAAGTGCGTATGGAAAAAAGCGTCCTAAAACGGGCGCTTTTTCCGCTTTATTACGCTAAAAAGCGGCGCCCCCGCTTTCACGGAGCCGCCGCTTGATTACGAGCTTTATTCGGACAGTTTGTCAGCAGTTACGAATACGCCCCAGCCGTCCTCCATCGGCAGCGCCACGCCATCTTCAAGCATCACATAAGGTGCATCCATCAGTATCTGCAGATTCGCCTGATCGTTCTTTTCCGGATACTCGGTTATTGGAACGATGGAACTGATGCTTCCGAGGGGCTCCTCCTCCGGCTTATCAATGAATCTGCTGTTGAAATAATAAACTGTTCCTTCAACCATGACCGCCGGCACAAGCACGTTCGGAGCTTCCGTGGGTAAAACGGCAGCGGGCGTTTCGCCCGGTAAAGCAGTCGGAGCGACGGAGCTTTCACTCCCGATATCCGGCGTTTTTATTTCCGTCTGCAACTTCTTTCGGCAGGCAAAAGCGGATAGCAGAACGGCGACAGCCAACACAAGCAGAAAAGTCTTCTTAAGCATAAAGCACCTCCGGTTTTCAATAAAGTACACTATTGAGCTTCCAAACTGATCCTCCAGCCGGATATAACACATTAGAATGGGATCTGACCGTAATAACGGATGGCGCCGAATACCATGGATTCTTTATATAATAGGTATATCTCTGCCCATAAACATGTTCAATATAACCGATAATGAGAACCGCATGCCAAGCATAAGATCCAGGACTACCGGTAAACCAAGAGCCCATAATAGGTCTTCCACCATCTATTGCATTCAACATATTCGCAAACGGCAGTGTAAATGATGTTACAAACGGTCCGCTGTAAAAATAATTAACAAAGCGCAGATAATCATCCATTGTTGGACTGCCTGATGGAGCATTGCTGTTATACCCAAGCAAATTCATCAGTTGTAATAAACCACTCGCTGTATGCGACAACCCATATCTATAATTCAGAAGTGCAGCAAGTGTAGCTGTTCCGCAAACACCGCCAGTCTGCGGAACATGTGGCACTGGCAAAACATTCGTTAGAGGGTCTACCCCTCTTGTTTTGTCAATAGTAGCATCATGCTCTAAATGCATCCGCCTTTGTGGATAATAATGCGATTGCGCTTCAGAAAACAATCTTTGCGCCAATTCCCGAGTGTTGTTTTTAAGCACTTGCGAACCGTTATTATCGTTGGTACAAACGAAGATATCCTTTCCATCTGTTGCAATCAAATCACCTAACAGCGCACAAACAGCTATCTCATTATCGTCTTTAAAAGCGTGATCCCTAATCATTTGCAACTGATATGAATATTCTTTTCCTAAAGAACAACATACCTCGTTAGAAGTGGAATCGTATACAACCCCTATAATACCTACGATACTATCGTTATAGCTTAAAGGACACGAAAAACTGTTATTAGCAATTATGATTCCGTTAGCATCTATCGAATAGAGGATGAACGCAGAGTCAACCGTCATCTCGAAAAAGGTCATTTTATCAAAACCGAGTGTTTCATATGGGAAACCTTTTTCTCGTCGCATCATTGCAAGATACTCATTCGCGCAATATGCAGCCTGCTCCTCGTTAAAACAACATTGCGCGTTCAGCGCCTTTGCCGTCATTATTGTGGAATACTAAGCGTTACAAATAAAGCCAATATCCCACATAGCAGCCTTTTAATCATTTGAAATCCTCCTTATTTGCAGATTGTATAATAAACGATAACATACATTACAGTTCCGTGTCAATAGCAAAATCTTTAACAAATAAAAAGTTAATGAAAATGACATAATTAACATTGTCTTGTGTGTTTCTTGGCACAAAAGCGGCGGCTCCGCTTTCACGAAGCCGCCGCTCGGTTATCAACTCAGTTCATACAGCAATACTGCATATCGTTGAGCTTCTTATAGTATTCGTACTTATCCTTGGCTTCCTTCTCGGCGCGCTCGAAGAGCTCGGCGGCCGCCTCGGGGAACTGCTGCTTCAGAGCGGAGTAGCGGTTCTCGCCCAGGATGAACTCGCGGAAGTCCGCGGTGGCGGGCTTGCTGTCGAGGGTGAAGGGGTTCTTGCCCTCTGCTGCGAGGTCGGGGTTGTACCTGTAAAGGGGCCAGTAGCCGGCCTCAACGGCCTTCTTGGCCTCGGCCTGGGACTTGCCCATACCGGTCTTGATGCCGTGGTTGATGCAGGGAGCGTAAGCGATGATGAGGGAGGGTCCCTTATAGGCCTCGGCCTCGGTGATCGCCTTCATCAGCTGAGCGGGGTTCGCGCCCATGCAGACCTTTGCAACGTAGACGTAGCCGTAGCTCATCGCCATCATGCCGAGATCCTTCTTCTTGGTGCGCTTACCTGCGGCAGCGAACTTCGCAACGGAGCCAGTGGGGGTAGCCTTAGAGGACTGACCGCCGGTGTTGCTGTAAACCTCGGTGTCCATAACCAGAACGTTTACATCCTCGTCCATAGCAAGAACGTGATCGAGTCCGCCGTAGCCGATGTCGTATGCCCAACCGTCGCCGCCGAAGATCCACTGGCTCTTCTTAACGAACATATCCTTGAGCTCAACGATCTGCTTTGCGATTTCGTCGCAGTCGCAGCCGCAGCTCTGGCAGTTCTCTACCATCTCGATGATGGGCTGAGCGGTCTTCCTGCTGCCTTCGGCATCGTCCATAGCCTCGAGCCATGCATTGCACTTGGCCTTGCCTTCTTCATCGCAGCCGTCCGCAAACTGGCGAACGAGATCCGCGAGCTTCTCCCTGCGGTGGGAGGTCGCAAGATTCATACCGAAGCCGAACTCGGCGTTATCCTCGAACAGGGAGTTTGCCCATGCGGGGCCGTGACCCTGCTTGTTGACGGTGTAGGGGCAGGTGGGAGCGCTGCCGCCGTAGATGGAGGAGCAGCCGGTTGCGTTCGCAATGATCATCCTGTCGCCGAAGAGCTGGGTGATCAGCTTAACATAGGGGGTCTCACCGCAGCCTGCGCAAGCGCCGGAGAACTCGAAAAGGGGCTGCAGATACTGGCTGCCCTTAACGGTTGCCTTGTTGACGGGGAGATCGAGAACCGGAAGTTCGATCGCGAAGTTCCAGTTGTCATTCTGAACCTTTTCTTCCTCGGCAAGGGGCTTCATAGCCAGAGCCTTGGTCTTGGCGGGACATACGTCAACGCAGTTGCCGCAACCGGTGCAGTCATAGGGGCTGACCTGGATACGGAAGAGCTTGCCGTCGCCAACGCCGGTGGCCTTCTTGGTAACGAAGGCTTCGGGAGCCTTGGTGCCTTCCTCCATCACGAAGGGACGGATGCAGGCATGGGGGCAAACGAGGGAGCACTGGTTGCACTGGATGCAGTTGTCGGCGATCCAGGAGGGAACCTCAACGGCGATGCCGCGCTTCTCGTACTTGGTGGTGCCGGTGGGAACGAAGCCGTCCGCGGCGAGCTTGCTGACGGGGAGCTTGTCGCCCTGCTGAGCAAGAACGGGCTTGATGAACTCTACGAAGTAGGGGTCGTCGGAGACGTGCATTGCGGTCGCGCCCTCGGTCGCGTTCGCCCAAGCTTCGGGATACTTGACCTCGGTGATGCCGGTGATGCCGATATCGATAGCGTCGTAGTTCTTCTGGACTACGTCCTCACCCTTCTTTGCGTAGCTCTTCTTCGCGGCGGCCTTCATGTATTCGATCGCCTCGTCGGCGGGAATAACCTCGGCGAGCTTGAAGAATGCGCTCTGCATGATGGTGTTGATGCGGCCGCCCATGCCTACCTCGCGGGCAAGCTTAACGGCGTCGATGTTGTAGAAACGGATGTGCTTTGCCGCAATGGTCTTCTTCATCTCGGCGGGAAGCTCCTTGTCCATCTCCTCGGCGGTCCAGGGGCTGTTCAGAAGGAACACGCCGCCGTCCGTGAGGCCCTCGAGCACGTCGTAGCGGGTGACGTAGCTGGGGTTATGGCAGGCAACGAAGTCCGCGCTGTCGATCAGATAGGGGCTCTGGATGGGGGTCTTGCCGAAGCGCAGATGGCTGATGGTCAGACCGCCGGACTTCTTGGAGTCGTAGGCGAAGTAGCCCTGAGCGTACATGTTGGTGTGGTCACCGATGATCTTGATGCTGTTCTTATTTGCGCCAACGGTACCGTCGGAGCCGAGGCCAAAGAACTTGCAGCAGATGGTGCCCTCGGGAGCGGCGTTCACAAGCTCGCCAAGCTCAAGGGAGGTGTGCATAACGTCATCAACGATACCAACGGTGAAGTGGTTCTTGGGCTCACTCTTGGCAAGGTTGTCATAGATGGCCTTTACCATGGTGGGAGTGAACTCCTTGCTGCCGAGACCGTAGCGGCCGCCGACGACCTTGATATCACCGCGGCCGGCTTCTGCGAGCGCGTTCACGATATCAAGGTAGAGGGGTTCGCCCTGAGCGCCGGGCTCCTTGGTGCGGTCGAGAACCGCGATCTTCTTGCAGCTTGCGGGGATGGCCTTGATGAACCTGTCCGCTGCGAAGGGTCTATAAAGGCGAACCTTGATGGCGCCGATCTTCTCGCCCTTCTTGACGAGGTGATTGATGGTCTCCTCAACAACGTCCGCACCGCTGCCCATTACGACGATAACGCGCTCCGCGTCGGGTGCGCCGACGTAATCAAACAGATGGTACTTCCTGCCGGTCAGCTCTCCGACCTTTTCCATGTAGTACTCCACGACCTCGGGAACCTTGGCATAGTGTATGTTTGCAGCCTCACGACCCTGGAAGTAGATGTCTGGGTTCTGAGCGGTACCCGCCTGATGGGGATGCTCGGGGTTGAGCGCACGCTCACGGAAGGCGCGAACCGCGTCCATATCGAGGAGCTTGCCCATATCCTCATATTCGATCTGCTCGATCTTCTGAACCTCGTGGGAGGTGCGGAAGCCGTCGAAGAAATGCACGAAGGGAACGCTGGACTTAATGGCGGAAAGATGGGTTACGAGCGCGAGATCCATGACTTCCTGAACGGAAGCGGCGGAGAGCATCGCAAAGCCGGTCTGACGGCAGCCCATAACGTCGCTGTGATCGCCGAAGATGGACAGGGAGTGCGCGGCAAGAGCGCGGGCGGATACGTGGAACACGCCGGGAAGCAGCTCGCCGGAGATCTTGTACATGTTCGGGATCATCAGAAGAAGACCCTGGGAAGCGGTGAAGGTGGTGGTCAGAGCACCGGCGGAAAGGGAGCCGTGTACAGCGCCCGCTGCTCCGCCCTCGGACTGCATCTCGGCGATGCGAACCTTCTGGCCGAACAGGTTGATCCTGCCCTGAGCGCCCCATTCATCGGCAACCTCTGCCATTGGGGAAGAAGGAGTGATGGGGTAAATAGCTGCAACGTCGGAAAATGCATACGCGACGTGCGCAGCAGCGGTATTACCATCGATAGTGACGGTCTTTGCCATTGAGTATTTCCTCCTAAAATATTATCCCGCGGAAAAAAGCCCGCGAAAAAGAATACGGAAACAAAGTCCGCTTCTATTATAGTACCGCAAGGCATTCAAGGCAAGCGAAATTTGCCTTTTTTATAAAGTATATTTGAGTTTTAAGCCCCCGCTCGGCGCTGCGAACGGGGGCTTTGGCGGTAATGGATATTATCGGTGAAAGCCTATCGGCTTCAGCTCTTTGAGGGCTTCTTAATAAGCCTTATTACGAGCAGCGTGCCGATCAGCAGAAGTATGCCTATTGGCAGAGCAAGAATCAGGGGGAAGCCGGGGATAAGGTTTAATAAACCGGTCAACAGATACGTTACCGCACTTACGCCCGCCACTGTCAGCGCATACGGGAGCTGCGTTGAAACGTGCGCAACGTGGTCGCATTGTGCGCCCGCGCTCGCCATGATCGTGGTATCGGATATCGGCGAGCAGTGGTCGCCGCAAACGGCGCCCGCCATACACGCGCTGACGCAGACAACGCCGAGTGGAGCGGTCAGCGGGAACACGCCGAGGGTGATCGGGATCAGTATGCCGAAGGTGCCCCAGCTCGTGCCCGTTGCGAACGAAAGACCGCAGGCGATAAGGAAGATTATCACGGGCAGGAAGATCTCGAAGCCGCCC
>JAFZJT010000184.1 GCA_017553815.1 Clostridia bacterium | reverse complement strand
TGTTCCGATTCTTCCGTGCCGTAGCCGTAGTCGCTAAAAGGAGAGTTTAAGATGCCCTTTGAATCCATTTTCGAGCTTATTGGCGAGCTTTTCCGCATCATCAAAGGTGAGAGCCCGAGCATTTTCGATAAGGGCTTGCGCGAGTGCAGGGATGAGGGAGAGGCAGGGGAGTATGCGATAAAATACGCCCTGACGAACAACAATTTAAAAGGCGAGTTCATCGTTCTTGAAAACGTTTACGTTCCGATAAAGGACGGCACGAGAACGACTGAGATAGATATTCTCATGCTACGCGAAAAAGGGATTTTTGTTTTAGAAAGCAAAAACTACAGCGGAAGCATATATGGCGGGGATGACGAGCTTTACTGGGTCCAGTATTTGAACCGAAACAACAAGAATAAGTTCTATAATCCCATTCGCCAGAATGAAACGCATATAAAAGCGCTTGCGGAGTTTTTGGATATGCCGAGCGAAAGCTTTTGCTCATTTCTGGTCTTCTCCAAGCGCTGTGAATTGCGAAAGGTGCCGAACGATAAGATAACGTATTCATCATGCGTCGACCGAATATGCTTAAAAAGCTGCGCAAACTCCTTGCGGCTTCATCAAACGCTTATGCAAAATCCGATATGGACGCGATGGCACAAAAGCTCGCCGCCTGCACAAACGTCAGCGAAGAAGTAAAGCAAAAGCATATCGAGGATATCAAAACAAAATGCCCTTTCTGCGGCAGTGAGCTTGTTGAGAGAAACGGAAAGTACGGTCGCTTTATCGGATGCAGCGCATATCCGAGATGCAAATACAAACGAAAAATCTAATCTGCGAACGAATAACAAGATTGACAGTATGCGTCGTTTGGCTGAAACCTTACGGCGCAATTTAGTTTGTTGAAAATAACATTGGTTATTATTCAGGGGATCTGCATTTTGTCGCCATATTGACATATTACCTTAAATATGATAAACTGACGCCGAAAAAGAAAAAGGGGCCTTGCTGTGAATAAAGTTTTCTTCGGATTTCTGTTTATCTTCCTTGATATTAACCTAAAGTTCAATGCACACTCGCTGAACCTGCTTCCGGACTGGGTCGGCTATATTCTTGTTATTTACGGTCTTAACGAGTTGTGGGGAGAGAGCGAACGCTTCACAAAGGCAAAGCCCCTTTGCGTCGCGATGGCGATCTACACCGGTGTGCTTTGGCTGCTTGATATCTTCGCCGTGAGCGTTGAATACGGCGGCTTCGTGGGTTGGGCGGTCGCGCTTGTGCCCATGGTGATCTCATTCTATATAAGCTATCTTGTTGTTCTCGGTGTCGGAGACATCGAGGCAAACCGAGGGATCGACCTTCAATACGAGCGTCTAATGAAGGTGTGGAAGGTTCACGCCATTTCAACGCTCGCCACCTATATTTTGATGGTCATTCCGCCGCTTGCTGTAATTAGCCTCATCGTATGCTTCGTCGCCGCGGTAGTGTTCCTCGTTTTCTTCAACGGCACAAGGCAAGCTTATAATCGAACCTTTGGGTATTCCCGTTGAGTGTATTTAAGTATTCCATGCGTCGCCTATGGCGGCGCTTTTTCTACAAAAAGCAACAAACAAAATAAAAATACGCCGAAAACTTGTGGTGAAAAAATCACTTTATTTTCCTTTCATGGGGGTTGACAAACTTGGTTTATAATGATAAACTAAACGCAAGGTTTATAAATCTAAACTTTAAAAGGATACGGTGAAGAATATGCTTGAAAAACTGCTTTGCGAAAGCGACTACCGCTTTATGGACGTTATTTGGACTCACGAGCCCGTGGGCTCGACCGAGCTTGTGAGGCTCTGCGACAGGGAGCTCGGTTGGAAGAAGTCCACGACCTATACGATGCTCAGAAAGATGGTTGAAAACGGCTTTGCGAAAAACGTTGATTCCGTCGTCACCTCCGCCGTGCCGAAGCAATCGGTTCAAAAGAAGGAGAGTGAGCTGTTTATCAACCGCGATTTCGGCGGGTCTCTGCCGGGCTTCCTCGTTTCGTTCTTCGGAGGCAAGACTATCTCGGAGGATGAGGCGGAGGAGCTTAAAAAGCTTATCGACAGCCACAAGAAATGATCTGAGGAGAATTCCATGAAAGAGATAATGTTTTCTGTGATAAATATGAGCATCTCGGGCGGAATAGTGATCCTCGCGATTCTGCTCGCAAGGCTCATCCTTAAAAAAGCGCCGAAGAAATGGTCGTATCTGCTCTGGGGCGCGGCGGCGTTCAGGCTCTGCTGTCCCGTCAGCATCAAATCGGCTATCAGCCTGTTCAGCTTCGTTCCCAAGAGCGCGGAGAGCGCCGAAAAGGCCGCCTCGGCCGCGGGCAGGCTCGAATACATCCCGAATATCGTGCGCTCCACGCAGATCCCCGTTTCCGCGGCAACTCCGCCGCCCACCCCCACGCACCTGCCGGCTTTCACTCCCTCGGCGCTTGAGACGGGCGTGCCAACAGCGGCGATAAACGGAGCTGCCGCATCGCCTTCGCCCACGCATGGCGTTATCGCGGGCATGACCGAGAATATCGGCGGCGCGGGCGGCGCGGGGAGCACCGCGCAGGCTGTTTCGGCAGTCAGCCTTGTTCAGGCGCTTATGACCGCCGCGGTGGTGCTGTGGATAGTCGGAATGATCGCGCTTGTCGCGTACAGCGTAATCGGCTATATCAGAATCTATCGCAAAATGTCCGCCGCCGTAAGGCTCGAGGGCAACGTCTACCAAAGCGAGCATGTTCGCTCTCCGTTCATCCTCGGCCTTATTCGACCGAAAATCTATATCCCCTACGGGCTTGACGCGGAATCGGAAAGCTACGTGCTTGCGCATGAAAGATTCCATCTCAAGCGCGGCGATCATATAATAAAGGTTTTCTCGTTCCTGCTGCTCGCGCTGCATTGGTTCAATCCGCTCTGTTGGCTCGCTTTCTGCCTCTCGAATAAGGATATGGAGATGAGCTGCGATGAAAAGGTGCTTGGCGATAAGCTCGATATCAGAAAGCAGTACTCTTCAACGCTTCTGAGCTTCGCCGCCTGCAAGCAGTTCCCTTCGGCAAGCCCCCTCGCCTTCGGCGAAAGCGGGGTCAAGAGCCGCATCAAAAACGCGATGAACTATAAAAAACCAAGGTTCTTCGTTACCGTTATCGCGCTCGTTATCAGCCTTGCTGTGCTCGCCGCCTGCGTTGTGAATCCCACTGATAACGGCGTTACCCCCGATAAGCAGGAGGCGAATGCCTCGGCGGAACCGACGAATGCGCCGATAACCGAAGCGCCGACTTCCGAGCCGACAAAGGCGCCCGAGACCGCGAAGCCTACCGCGAAACCGACCGCCACGCCGGGCGTGACGGAGCGGTGGCACCCGCCCGTTATTGACGAAAAGTATTTCTATATGTCGCCAGGCTACATTGATCTGAGCGTGGGGTATGACGGCGTTTCAACTTCGTTTGTGGGCTACTGCACCTATCCGCAGTTCCTGGTGCCGGGGGATTCGCCTGCCTGGACGCAGATCATGCGCGTGAACACCGAGCTTTCAATGAACGCGCTTGCGGAGTACGGGGAGCTTGTTAAAAACGCCGATGAGCTTGTTACGTATTTTCAGACCGCGTATGTCAGAAGAGCCGACGAGGGCTTTGTGAGCTTGCTGTTTAAAAAACGTGCCGAGGGGATCACCTCGTACAGCTCGGTGAATATCGACGTTGAAGCGGGAAAAACCGTCGTTCTCGGCGATATTGTTGAGAATATAGCCGATATCCCGAGGCTTATCAACGAGCGCCTCGACCCCGAAACGGGCGTTCGGCTTTCGGAAGACTATACCGCGTATTTCGGACCCGAGAAGGACGGTATCGCATGGTCGCTCGACCGCGACGGCATCTATTTCGTTATCGCGGGAAGGGAAAGAACGCCCGAAGAGGTCTATGAGGGCGGGGAGGATAGGATATGGACGGCCGCGCTCATCCCTTATTCCGAATTGACTTGTAAAACCGATTTGACCCCGCGCACCGAGGACGGCGTTTTGCAGATGCCATACGATCTGCCTGTTTTATTTGCCGAGGACGGCGAGATAAGGGCGCTTTCGGTGAATTCGGTGTTCTATATGGAAATTGACGGCCCCGAATCAACCTCGGTGAAGATCGAGTATATGGGCGAAAGCAAGGAAGTGGGTTATACGCATCATAACAATGAAATGTACCATCAAGAGGGAGGAGCGCATCTTGTGTATTCGGGCGGAAAGAAATACCTCTATTTGATGGGCCGGAGCAGAATGCCGGACGAAGAATCCATAAGGGTGTTTGACCTTGGCGGGAACGAGCCGCTTAAAAAAGCGATTTGGACGGACTGTGAGCTTACCCTAAGGGAGATACTGATAGACCCCGCAAGCTTCAGGCTCGGAAAGTATACATCTGTGCTTGGAAACAAGGATTTTTTCCGCCGCTATGCCGTAGGAAAGGACGGATACCCGGTTCCTATCGAAAACTATTACTATCGAGCAGAGATGAGCGATTCCTACCTCAAGGTGCTGAAGCCGATCGAAGCGATAGAGGTCGACAGCAATACGGGCGAGGTCATCGGTCCCGCCACTATCAAAGCCGGAGTGAGCCTGACCTTTATACAGACGACGGACTATGCTTGGGACGCGGAGACCAACCTTCAAACGGCGTACTGCGTAGTGTATTACGTTGAAGGAGATATTCACAAATACATTATTCGCGTGGATAAAAAACTGCTCGATGCTGCAGGCTCGTTCAAAGCAACCGTGAACGGAGAGGATATTTTCTCGGTGTTCAACGGCCTTGACTTCGGAATGTAAGCCGTTGAAAGAATCATACGGCGCATTTGAAAAGCCGAAAAGCATATACAAGGAGAGGATCATGAAAAAACGCAGAAAATCGACCCAAATAAGAAAGATGTCCGCGCTCGCGCTCGCCGCGCTTATGCTCGCGCTTGCGGCCTGCTCCGGGAACAATACTCCCGACAATACCCCCGCGCCGACAGCGGAAACCGGCTCACCGCTCCCATCGGAAGCGCCAACTTCGGAGCCGACCGCCGTGCCCGAGAGCCACGCGCCCGAGAGCCACGCGCCGGAGACCGCGAAGCCGACCGAAGAGCCCGCGGGGAAGCCGAGCTGGATAACGGACCCCTCCGAGATCCCGAAATACGACTTCGTGCAGAAAAATAAAAACCTTGTTTACATAAATGTTTCAAAGGCTTCATCCGGGGATCACGGTATCGGCAGCTATTCGTATCAGCTCACGTCAATGTATTATGAAAACACCCGCATATACGATGCACTTCAAAAGCTGAATATCGAGATAACGGAACAGGCGCTAATAACCTATGCGGATCTGATCCGCGACCGCGACCGAGATGCCGAAGTCACGGTGAGCTATATACAGAAGCTGTATCTGCGCAGGGCGGACAGGGGCTACGTCAGCATCCTTTTTGAGACCCGAACCGGCGGCGAGCATCCCGAGTATTCAAGCGTCAATCTGAAGGGAAAAGCCGGCGATAGAGTTGCGCTTTCCGATATAGTTCCCGACCTTGCGGCGCTTGCGTCGCTTATCAACGAGCGCGTCGGCTTCACGGTGACGGAGGCCTATCTCGAGGATGCTCCCGTTTGGACGCTCGATCGCGACGGACTCTACTTCGTTTTCAACAGCGGCGAATACGAAGGCTTTAACTTGGACGCGCCCACGGCGGTGCTCGTTCCGTACGCAAGCTTGGGCGTTGAGGATGAGCTGAAGCCGCGCACGGAGGACGGAAACATGGAGCTTCCGCTCGGCCTGCCAGCCTACTGCGTTGAAAACGGCGAGGTGAAGACGCTTTCCTTCTCCGCCGAGAGAGTCGGCGGCGATTGGGATTGGTACCCCGAGCTCGGCACGGTGTATGACGGCAAAACCTGCACTTGGATCTTTGACAGGGGCGAGGATCCCGTAACCTTGCTCGACGGCTCCGAGCTGAACCTCATCTATGCGGGCGGCAAGCTCTACCTCTACGTGTTCGATTCGGGCACGGGCGGCTACCGTCAGCTTGTGGTGATGGAGCTTTCAAGCGAAGGCGAGCTTGAACCGTTGGACGGCGGCGCCCGGTATAACGACGGCAGAATAGTGGACCCAAGCCGCATCATGCTCGGCGACTATACGAACGTGCTCAGCCATATCTACGGCGGCGACCGCGCCTTTAGTATCGGCGAGGACGGCATTCCGGTTCCAGCGATGAATTACTACGACGTTCAAAACATCGACGACCGCGATACGGACTGCGTGAAGCTCTACGCGCTAAAGCCGTTTGAAGCCGTACTGATATCCGACGAGGACGGAAGCTTCGCGGGAAGCATCACGATCCCGACGGGAGCCGAGCTTTACTTCAACTACACCACCGACTTCTTCGGCGAGGAGGACGCGGATGAGTGGCAGGCGTACTGCATCCTGAGCTTTATCGAGGACGAGACCGAGATACGCGAGATAGTCATTCGTGTGGATGCGCAAACCGTTGCGGGAGATGCTCTGTTTACGGTGAACGGCGAAAATATCTTCGACCTGTTCGCGGGGATGGACTTTTACCGCTCCGGCATCATTTTCTATAAACCGGGCGCCGAGCCGGGCGAGCTGTAATATGCTTGATTGAGTAAATAACAATCACCGCCGCACGAATCTCCGTGCGGCGGTGATTTATCTGTTCGGTAAATTAGTTATAGAACCACGGTATCAGGCAAGCCCCATCGCGATACGCATGATAGTGAGCGCGTCCGCAACGGAAACGGTGTCGTTTTCGTCCATATCGGCGATAAGTGTCTGAAGCTCGGTGAACTCAAGAAGACCCATCGCGTTGCGAAGCGCCATCAGCGCATCCGACATCTCAATGGAGCCGTTCATATCAACGTCGCCGGGCAGATAGTCTGGCTCTTCGTCAAAATAGCCGGGGATCGAGATATTGTCGACCCAGCCGCAATCAGCGCCGGACTGCATCGAAACGTCCTTATGGAACTCCCACTTGAAGGTGTAGGACTTGGTCGATGTCGCGGTATAGGTGACGGTCGCCCAATCATGCTCGCCGTGGATGTATTCGCGCACGCTGCCGTCAACGTAGAAATTGAGCTTGTCGTAGCTCGCCTCGCTGCTGACCTTCCAATCGAAGGAAACAACGTCGCCCGCGTTGAGCTGGACCGTTACGCTGAACGCCGCGTCGGAGCTGTTGATGCCGCGGTTGTCACTGCGGACGCTGACTCGGCCGGAGTCGCTGACCGGATCGACCACCCAGTGATAGGTGCCGATGTTGTTGTCGAACTCGAGCGTTCCGTTCTCAACGTTCGCCGCCTCGTTGAAGGAGGGCACTCCGCGAACCTGCACGGCCGTGGTGGCGGTGTAGTAAACGTTGTTGATAAGGTCGTGTGCGCGCGCGGTAACTACCGCAGTGCCGACCGCATGAGCGGTGATGGTCGCCTTGCGGTTGTTGCCGACGACGGTCGCGATGGAGTCGTTGGAGCTGGTCCAGCTTATCTCGAAATTGTTTGCGTTCGCGGGCTCGCGGATGGCGGAAACGGTGGCGTTCGCGCCCTCAAAGAGCGTGAGTTGCGTGGGGTCGAGCGTGAGCGAAGTCAGCGCAACCGGAGTCGGAGGCTCGGAATGGATGGTGACGCCCATGTACTGAAGGCTCGAGCTTGCGCCGGACGGGGGATTGTAAACGCCGCCGACGGGCTTAACGGTGATGGCGCCGCCGCCCTTGATGGAGCAGGAGCTTCCGGTGAACACGAGGGGCGCGAGCAGGCTGTACATATTTTCAACGTCGTGGTACTGCGAGGGGTCGTAGCCCTCCTGCGGCACGAAGCCGTAGATGCCGTCCTCAACGTTCTGCGCGGTGTTCGCGGTCATCGCGATTCTGAAATTGCGTACGAAATCGGCGGCGTTCACGCCGGTGACGTTCTGCAGCGCGGCGGGGAAGCTGTCGCCGGAGGTGAGGCGCTGTAAAAGAGCGCGGAAGGTCTCGTTGCCGTTCTGGGTATAGATATACTGCGCAAAGAACGAAACCTGAGCATAGAGCGCGAGCAGGTCGTTCGTGTTCAGATAACTGCTCCAGGAGTACATGGAGAAGCCGTTGTGGAGATTGTAGCTCGAGGTATACTCATGCTCGGTCGGCGGGTTGAGCCAATCGTCGTTGGTGGAGAACCTGTAGTTCAGCCAGCTCTGGGTGCGCGAAACGATGGAACTGCCGGGGTAGCAGATCTCCTCGGCGGCGGCGCTCATGCACTCGTTTATCCATGTGTCGGAGCCGCCCTCGGAGTAGTTGATGAGGTGCTGGTACTCGTGTACCATCGTGTTGAAGGTGTCGGTAACGTCGATAATGACCTCGCCGGAGGGGCGAACGTAGTAAACGCCGGGATAGGTGTCGATATTGAGGATCGGCATGCCGTTGTAGTAAAGGTCGCTCGAGGAGAAGAATCCCGCAACGTAGCCTTCGCCGGGCTCCCAGCCGTCGTCGATATTGTAGTAAAGGATATTCAGCCTGCCGTCGCCCTGCGAGCCGTTGGAGTGGTTGCCGAAGGAGGACTGCATAAGGTCGAACTTGGAGTCGAACTCAGCCGCGCAGATATCCGCAAAGCTCTCGTCGATACCGTCGAGCGGGTAAACGTTATCCGCGGTCGAGGTCGGAGTCCAGATATAGCAGTGCTCACCCTTTGCAAGCACCTTGAACTGAACGTTCGTCGAGGGAAGGGGGCAGTAGGTGGAGTTGATCTGGAAGGTGTGCGTGTCGCCGACTTCGAAGGAGGTGGCGATCGACGCGCCGTCCGTCACGGGCTTTGCGGGGATGCCCGCGGCCTCGTTCTGCTCGGCGATAATGGAATCAACGTCCAGCTTGTAGGGGCGGTCCAGCGCGGCGCTGTCGGGCTCGTAGCCGACGGAGTTTTCGCCGACGGTGGTCTCGATAAGGCCCGCCATATTGCCCGTGGAAGCGGAGGCGGAGGAACTGGTGGACGGGTTGTAGATAACG
>JAFZJT010000183.1 GCA_017553815.1 Clostridia bacterium | reverse complement strand
TGCAGCCAGTCCTCGTCGATCTCGATCGGATGATCCCGCTTCTGCAGAAAGAGAATGTCCGCAACGACGTCCGTGCCCGCATTGGCACGAAAGGCATTGTTCGGGAGTCTTATTGCGCCTATGAGTTCTGCGCGTTTTGCAATGTATTGCCTCGCCGCAGGATTCTTTTTCTCGAGCGTACCTGAGCTTGTTACGAAAGCCACAATGCCGCCCGGCCTTACCTTATCGAGCGATTTGGCTATAAAATAGTCGTGGATGAGAAAATGTTCCTTATCATACTTCTTATCCGAAACCGAATAATCTCCGAAAGGTACGTTGCCGATCGCAACGTCAAAAAAGCTGTCGGGGAGGTTCGTTTCCTCAAAACCCTGAATGGCTATCTTCGCGTTCTGGTAGAGTTGCTTTGCGATCCTTCCCGTTAATGGATCGAGCTCCACGCCATAGAGCTTTGAGCCGCGCATCTCTTCGGGCAGCATTCCGAAAAAGTTTCCGACGCCGCACGAGGGTTCGAGTATGTTGCCCATTCTGAATCCGAAGCTGTCGAGCGCTGAGTAGATAGCCTGAATGACAGTCGGGCTCGTATAGTGCGCGTTGAGCGTTGAAGCCCTTGCAGCGGTGTATTCTTCATCCGTTAAAAGTTCCTTGAGCTCCGCATACTCGCTTTTCCACTGCTCGTTGCGCTCATCGAAAGCCATAGGCAGAGCGCCCCAGCCGACGTACTTTGAAAGCACTTCCTGCTCTTCGGGTGTTGCAAGCCGCTCGGTTTCATCGAGCTGCTTCAGAAGCTTGATCGCTTCGATATTCATTCGGAACTTGGTCTTTAAGCCACCGTAGCCAAGCTCCATATCCGTTATTCGGAAATCGTGCTTCTCGCCCGTGGGCGAATGCACGATGGGGCTTGCTTCGGGCTTGGTCCTTTCCCATGCGGGCGTGAGGTCTCTTTCGCTTTCCTCCAGCCAGCGCAAAACGGTTTCTACCTTCTCAACTCGGTTTATGGGAACGCCCGTCGAACCTTCAAATGCTGTATCGCGCATGGAAACATCGTGCGAAAGCTCGCCTATGCGCTCGATGATGTAGGTTCTGCCGTCATGCTCAACGGTATCGCCCACATGGATGGTATCGGAAGGCGGGTTTACTTCTTGTTCTTCAACGCTGTTTTCGTTTGATTCAGGCTGTTCTTGCTCAACTGGTGCATCGGCAGCGAGTTCTGAAGCTGATTCGGCGGGCAGTTCATCGATTGTCTCCGTACCGTCATCGATAAGCCCATCGTTCATCGGGTTCTCGCGCAAGCGCTGAATAAACTGCTCCCTCGGCATTTCCTCGGATATAAGCGGGAAACGGGGATTGAAGAGCGAAACCTTTTCATCGTCAAAGGCGAGAATGCTGTATTCCTGTGAGCCTATATGGACGCTTGCACCAAGAGCGAGCCTGTATTCCGCGCTCTTGCGCTTTTCGTCCATCGCCATCATAGCAGCAAAGCGTTCGTCGCTCTTTCTGCGTTCTTCAATCGCGCGCGCTTCCTGCTCGCGGAGCTTTTCATCGTATTCGGGAAGATAGGCGATCTCAGTCCATGATAGGTATCTGCCCGCTTCGATCAAAAAGCGCAGGCGGGTATCGACCTGCGGCCATTTGAAAAGGAACTCGGTTCGATCTTTGATCTTTCCCTCTTCGCTTAGTCTGTAAACAGAGAACTTAAGCCCTTTTCCGTCGTGATCGACAAAACCGCGCGTACCGTCGAGGTAGGTGTGCGAGTGACCGCCTATACCGTATTCGTTCTTTAAGAACTTGACGGCATCCTCCTTCGTCGGATTTGCCTCATAGAACCTGTAGATACGGAATTTGCCGTCGGCAAAGCCCGAACCATGTCGAATAAGTTCCGCATCGAAATCCTCTTGGGATATGGAAAAGACGGGTGGTGTTCCCGTCTTATCATCGTTTTCCGTATTCAGTTCAGAACTATCTCCCGAATTACCTGCTCCTCCGCCGATGCTCTGATCTCGTTCATCCTCTGTATCCACAGAAGCTGATCCGATGCTTTCAGCGCCTCGTTCACTCCCTGCGCCTTCGCCGTCTGTTTGGTTATCGCTTCGATCATTTCGTTCGACTGATTGTTGATCTCCCTCAGATGATCGTTCAGTTCGAGCTTCATCGTCAGAAGGGAGTACAGCGCCTTGCGGTGCTCCTTGAGGTACTTGCGGCGCATCCGTCCGAACCTCCCGATATCCTCGCTGCTCTGCTCGGGGAGTATCAGATCGGGGTACAGAAGCCCGTCCTTCTCCGTGTAGGTGATCTCCATATTCGTTTCTCCTTTCGGTTTTTATTTCAACGCTATTATCGCGCATATCGTCGCCGCGTTCAACGATGTCGATTCTTTTTTCTGCGCTCCTTACTGTGCGCTCGACCGTTCGCAGTATGCTTTCGGATACATCGCCGATAGCCGTTCCGAGAACCGCTGTGGTTTCGTAGGTGTTGAACTTCAAAGCGGCTTCATAGTCCTTTTCGTGAAGATAATCATCGGGATCGAAGCCGAGACGAACGAGCACCGTATGCGCGACCGCCGTACTCATAGCTATATAGAGGGTGGTTGCGAGTTCATCTTCCGATAGCCCTTCCAGCAGGCTGCCTTTTATGCGCTGTGAAAGCTCGTAGATGTAATCCGGCGCATTGTCCGAAACACTGTTCACCGCTGCGCCGAAGATATTTGTATCGAGGCTTTGCTGCATATCGAAGCCGAAATTATCGGAGAGTGCTTCGGATACGACGGTTTCAAACTCCTGCTTTACGCTCCAGAGCCTGAACGGAACATTCCTTCTTGAATAGGTGTCGCTCACATCGAATACATACCGAAGCCTTGCCTTTGGCGCGGTGTTCAAGATCAGCGCGATACCTCTTGAGCCGCGCTGTATCCTCCTATCGAGCTTTTCGTTCCACATCTCAAACTCGGCGCAGGCTGTGGCGTTCGGCCTTTGAGCGTAGATAAGCACTCTATCTGCATATCCGTATTTATAGTGCCATGCGGAGCACGAAAGAAACGACTTGAAATCCGAAACGGAAGAAGTGGTTTTATTAGCTGCTATTTCCAGCAGCGCCGAGATCTCTTGAAATCTGTTTGCCAAAGCTTAGCCTCCTTTCATCTTTCCTGTTCGTTATGGTTTGGAGCATCATGCTCGCGCTCATGCTTCTTTTTGAAATCCTCAAGCGTAAGATTGCTGTCTATGCCATAGTTGATCTCGTCCCCGTCCATATAGATGCGCCCATCGTCTCCGAGATCGAGCGGGCGAAGCGTAAGGAAAGGGCCCCAATGGTTCACAAGGATAACCCTTGCGACCTCGCAGGCGATACCCCGGCATTCATCGTCGTGGCGTATCTCGTATTTATACACGCCGAGCGGAACGCTGTCCTTGCTTATGCGAAGTGAAGTGAACAGCGCGGGAACGCCGAATATCTCTATCTCCTCGAACCTCTCCGATTGAGCATCAACAAATCTGCTCATGCTTCATCGCTCCAGATCGGAGGTGGGCGGCGCGGGGATATCCGGCACTTCATACGGCTGCACGATGATGCTTCCACCAAGCGTTATGAACTGCTCGGGAGTGGCATACCGCTCCTTAAACAGTTCCGTAAGTTCGGGCGAGAGCTCGCAGAAATCCTCCTCGCCAAGCCCCGTTACGATAAAGGTTCCGGCAATAATATCGCGTACCGCTCCGCTTTCATCTCGAATCGCTCTGTTGAGAGGAAGTCCGAGCAGCTTGCCCTCATCGTTACAGATAACGGCGACAGGTTCATCAAAGGGATAGATCGCCTCGATATTGCCGCCGACAGCTTCCTGCAGGCTCTCAAGCCCGGGCTCGATGTCCTTTTCATACGGCTTCTTATACGGTTCAACTACAAGTACGTTCATCTTTCAAATCCTCCTTCTTTTTCATTTACTTCCCGCGTTCTTAATTGCGATGGCATGGCGGGTGTAACGGGTTCGACCTTACAGCCCCCGCTTTCCATACTTTCCGCAAACTCGCAGATATGGTAGAGAGCGTTCCCAATCTCGGCATGATATTCATCGATGTACCGCACGGCTCTTGTGACCGCCTTGCC
>JAFZJT010000182.1 GCA_017553815.1 Clostridia bacterium | reverse complement strand
ATTGCTGCTTGTGTTATAATGTTTTTCACGGGGCGCGCCTCTCTTTCCGGTTTTGTTGGCAAACAAATTATACCACGAAAGGCGCCGCTCAGTTTTTTTCGCCGCCGCCCCCGCGGGGGCGGAAGCCTCCTGCGGTGGCGAAGCTTCACTATTTCTCCCAGAATTATTTTACACTAACTACCCAAACCGTTTTTTTGCTTTTGTATCACAGTTATTCGCAGTCCTTTATAAGATCCTTTATCACCTCGCCCGCGAGTATCAGCCCCGCGACGGAGGGAACGAACGCGACCGAGCCGGGTATTGAGCGCCTTGAGCTCCCCTCGGGCACGGTCTCGGTTTTTTCATCGGACCAGCGGTGCGGAGCGGGCTCCTCCTCGGAATAGACGACCTTGAGCTTCTTTATTCCGCGCTTTTTGAGCTCGCGGCGCATGACGCGCGCAAGGGGGCAGACCGAGGTCTTATTTATATCGGCAACGCGGAACGCGGTCGGGTCGAGCTTGTTTCCTGCGCCCATCGAGCAGATTATCGGCGTTTTTGCCTCCTCCGCCGCCATGACGAGCATCAGCTTGCCGCTGACGGTGTCTATCGCGTCGATGATATAGTCGTACTCGGTAAAGTCAAACTCCCCCGCCGTTTCGGGCAGGTAGAATATGCGGTGCACCTTGACGCGGCAGTCGGGGTTGATGCTCTTCACCCGCTCCGCCGCAACGTCGACCTTGTATTTGCCGACGGTATCATGCAGAGCGATGATCTGCCTATTAATATTTGATGGCGCGACCGTGTCGCTGTCGATAAGATCGAGCGCACCGACGCCGCTTCTTGCGAGTGCTTCAACTGCAAAGCCGCCCACCCCGCCGACGCCGAAAACGGCAACGCGGCAGGAGGCAAGCTTTTCGATGCCTTTTTCGCCCAAAAGAAGCGCGGTTCTTGAGAATTCTTCCTTCATGCCTCTCTCCATCAACCCGCTATCAGCTTTTTAATCTCCGAAACTATGCTCTCGCTCTTCGCATTCACAACGTAGAATACGAAGCTGCCCTTTTCCTCAACGGTGGACTTGATGATGATCTCGTACTGCTCGGGGCTGTAGTTCTTCGCGATATTCGCGGCGCTTTTCAGCCTCTGTTTCAAAAGGTTGACGAGCTCCGAGCGATAGCCTTCATCCGAAAGCTCGAAAACGGCTATCTCGTCGGCAAGGACGGCATTCGACGAAAAATAGACCTTATGCTCCTTGATGTTTTGAAGCTCGATCCCATAGAGTTCGCTCACGCTCTCCCCGTCCATTTCCTCCATCTCTGGAAACTCCGCGAGCGTCAGGATATGATTATGGATATCCGAAACGGTTTTTATCGAGCTGCTGTCCTCTTTTTTTTCGCTGCTGCAGGCGGAAAGCGCAAAAGCGAAAACAAGCGCGGCGCAAAAAGCAAGAGCGGAAAGAAACCCCGCTCCGAGTATGGGTCTTCTGTTTTGCTTCATTCTGTTTTTCATTCTCCTTTTCCTTTTCACGCGCCCTTGATCCGCTCGTTTTCATCCTCTTCCTCGCCGCCTTGCTCCGTCATGTTCTTCACATGATCACGCTTCATCGAATAGCAGGCGTCCTGCGTTACGATAACATGATCGTGCAAGGTGATCCCAAGGGGCGAAAGCAGTTTTTCGAGCATCGCCGTGGTCTCCTTATCCCTCTGCGACGGTTCAAGCGAGCCCGAGGGATGGTTATGCGTAAGTATCAGCGACGGAGCATCGTTTGAGAGCGCCGCGTCTACTATCCATTTCGGCAGAGCGCTGACCTGATCGTTCAGCCCGTCGGTCTTGACTTTTATCTTAGTCACGCGGTTCTTCGCGTCCAAGCATACGAGCGCAACGCACTCCCGCCGCTCCCTGAACAGGAGCTTGTAGCAAACGTCGAGCACGTCGTTTGTGTTTTTAATAACGGTTTCATCTATCTCTCTTCTGTCAAGAGCATAGCCAACGTCGCCGATAAGCTTCAAAAGCACCGCCGTGCTCTCCGAGAGCCCCTCGGAGCATAGCTCGCCTATGCTTGCGCGAAGCACACATCTCAGAGAACCAAAGCGGTCTATGAGCCTATGCGCAAGCGGGTTCACATCCCTGCGCTTTATCGCGTAAAACAGGATGAGCTCGAGTATCTGATGCTCGTGCATCCCGGAAAGATCGCCGCGCTCGATGTACGCCCTGCGCACCCGCTCGCGGTGATTCTCGTGGATATTGGCGAGCTTTTCGCCCTTTTCGCCCGTCTTCCCCGCTTCGCTCGATTCGGTTTTGCCGTTGGAACTGTTCATAGCTTTTCTTTACTCGCCGCGCTCATTTCTTGCGGCGAATATGAACTCGGCTGCGTTTTTGCTTATCTCCTCAAAAGCCTCGTTTTCAATAAGCTTTTTGTTGAAGAGCGAGGAGCTTATGCCGAAAGCACATGCGCCCGCACGTTTGAAATCAGATAGATTCTCAAGCGTCACGCCGCCCACCGCCGCGCACCTTATATGCGAAAGCGGAGTCGTTATCGCGGAAAAATACTCCACGCCCAATGCGCCCGAAGGGAACACCTTAACGATATCCGCGCCGTAGGAATGCGCGGCTACTATCTCCGAAGGCGTCATCGCGCCTGGAACGGACACGAGCCCAAGGCGCTTTGTTTCCCTTATTATGCTCTCATCGGTATTCGGCGAAACGATGAAGTCCGCGCCCGCATGGTACGCGAGCTTTAGCTGCTCCTGCGTCAGCACCGTGCCGGCGCCGATCGCAGAATCATTCTTAAAGGCGGATTTGAGCTTTATGATCGCCTCGAAGGTATCCACCCCCGAGGTGTTCTGGTCGAAGGTGACCTCGACCGCGCGAATGCCCGCGTCGAGCAGCGCGCCGACCGCGTACAGCAGCTTTTCGCCGTAAATGCCCCTTGCTATGGCGATTATGCCGTTTTCGAGTATCCTATCAGGTGTTTTGTTTTCCATACTTTTTCCTCAAAAGCATTATTATGATATCAAACGAGCTCTCCGAACCCGTTTTGCCTCAGCGCCTCATAAACGGCTATCGCGGCCGAATTGGAAAGATTGAGTGAGCGCAGCGTTTTTCGCATCGGGATGCGCACCGCGTCCTCGCTTCGCCGAGAGAGGAGCTCATCCCCAAGTCCCGCCGTTTCCTTTCCGAAAACGAGAAAATCGCCCGGGCGGTAGCAGACCTCGGTATAGGTCCTTTCGGCATGGGTCGAAAAAAGGAAGAAGCGCGCGTTCGGGAACCTTTTCTCGAGTTCCTCGAAGCTTTTGTAATAATGAATGTCGAGCTCGCCCCAATAATCCAGCCCAGCGCGTTTGAGCTTTTTATCGTCTATCTTGAAGCCGAGAGGCTCAACAAGATGAAGCGAGCAGCCCGTAACGGCGCAGGTCCTCGAGATATTGCCCGTGTTCTGCGGGATCTGCGGCTCAACAAGAACGATGTTGAACATAGTTTTTCGTTTTGCCGACTCGCCGCAGAAGCGGCGGAGCCGGCTTTTAATCATCAGCTTCTCAGCTCGGCGTCAAGCCTGAACTTGAGCGATTTGAGTATCTGGTTGACCGTGCGGTTTATCTCCTCGTCGTTGAGGGTGTGATCCTCGCTTCTGAGTTCAAAGCGGAACGCCATGCTCTTCTTGCCCTCTTGGATACCCTTTTCGCCGGGGAACTTCGGGTAGAACACGTCGAACACGCGCACGTTTTCAACTATCGCGGCGGTCTTGGTGGCCGCGATAACGTCGATTATGTTCTGCGCTTCGGTTTTTTCATCCACGACTATCGCAAGATCGCGCGGAACGAGCGGGAACTTGGGCAGGGGCTTGAACTTGCGCACGGCCTCAAGATGCGAAAGCAGCTTGAAGAAGTCTATCTCCGCGATATAGGCCGCCGCGGAAAGGTCGAAATTTTTTCGGACCTGAGGATGCACGCCGCCCAGCTCGCCAACGCGCTCGCCCTCGAGCAGGATGACCGCCTTCTGACCGGGGTGCAGATACTCGCCGCCGCCGCGCTCAAAGCGCACCTGCTTCGCGCCGAGAACCGAGAAGAGCTGTTCCACAACGCCCTTGAGGGTGTAGAAGCTCTCGTTTGCGCCGGTGCATACGATGGAAAGCATCCTGCGCTCCTCGGGAAGCTCGGCGTTGTTGTTGAAATGAACGTTGCCAAGCTCGAAGAACCTGCCGTGGCCGCTCTTTCTGTTTGCGTTCAAGCGAAGCGTACGCAGCAAACCTCCGATGAGCGTTGTGCGCATAAGGCTCTGATCCTCGCCGAAGGGGTTTCTTAAACGCACGGTCTGGCGCTTTTCGTCGTCCTGCGGAAGAAGCAGCGCGTCGTATTCCTGCGGTGAGGTGAAGTTGTAGTTATACAGCTCCATGAAGCCCATCGCCGCCATAAGGTCCTTTACCTCGTCCTCGCGGGCGAAGCTCTCGCCGAGCTTGCCCTGGAAGGTGTCGCCGTTCATAAGGGTGGGGGCGATGTTGTCGTAGCCGTAGAGCCTGCCGACCTCCTCGGCAATGTCCTGATCCGTTTCAAGGCCGGACTCGATATCCGTTCTGAAATGGGGAAGCTCGATCTTGAGCTTATCGCCCTCAACGGTCACGGGGATGTTTATCGACTCGAGCAGCTCCGCCATCTTTTCGCCCGAAAGCTCGGTGTTGAGAATCGCGTTCACATGAGCTATATCGGCATGCACGGTGCGCGACCTGGGCTTTTCGGTGCAGGAGTCGATGAGTCCGCCCACTACCCTGCCCGCGCCGAGCTCGTGAACGAGTTCGATCGCGCGCTCTATCGCCTTCTCGGCGTTCACAGCCTCAACGCCCTTACAAAAGCGCGCCGAAGAATCGGTGGAGTGACGGAGTT
This sequence comes from Clostridia bacterium, assembly GCA_017553815.1. Next base: position 3,645 of record JAFZJT010000182.1, on the reverse strand, counting down.
TTCTTGTGGTATGCCTTATGTTTTCGGGAAGGAACACGGCGCTTTCAAACAGCGTTACCTTCGTGTCGTCGGTTATCTCTGAGTTGAGACCGCCCATGACGCCCGCAATGCCCACGCCCTTGGTGGGATCGGCGATTAGGAGCATGTCGTTCGTCACCTCGCGCTCCTTGCCGTCGAGGGTGGTAACGGTCTCCCCCGCGCTCGCGTTTCGAACCACAATATGCCCGTCCGTTATGCAGGCAAGGTCGAACGCATGCATCGGATGACCGTATTCGAGCAGAACGAAGTTGGTTATATCAACGATATTATTGATCGGGCGAAGTCCCGCGAGCTTGAGGCGAAGCTGCATCCAGCGCGGCGATGGCTCCACCTTCAGATCCGTGACGACTCTTGCGAGATAGCGCGGGCAGAGATGCGGGTTGAACACGTCCACCTCGGCGTACTCGGAAGCGTCGCCAACGCCCTCGATATGCTTGATCTCGGGCTCAACGAACCTTTGACCCAGCGCGCTCGCCGCCTCGCGGCAGAGGCCGAGGATGCTCTGGCAGTCCGTGCGGTTCGGCGTCAGCTCTATATCGAAGATAACGTCCTCAAGATCGAGCGCGGTCTCTATTTTATCGCCGTTTTCGTATTTTTCATTCAGAATGAGCACGCTGTCGCAGCTCGCTCCGGGATACTCCGCATCGGTTATGCCGAGCTCCGCGCCGCCGCAGAACATACCAAGGCTCTCAACGCCGCGCATCTTTGTGGGATGAATCACCATGCCGTCCGCAAGCACCGCGCCGTCGAGCGCAACTGGCACCTGATCGCCCTCCTTCACGTTCTGCGCGTTCGTTACGATGGTAATATTCAGTTTTTGATCGTTCGCATCCCTTTTGCCGATATCAACGCTGCAAACGCGCAAACGCTCGGCGTTCGGATGCTGCTCAATGGAATCGATGGTGCAGACCACAACGCCCGTGGCCTTCATCTCGGGGATTATCTCCGCCACCTCGAAGCCGCGCAGCAGCATCCTGTTTGCAAATTCCTGATGGGAAACTTTATACTCAACGTGGTCCTTGAGCCATTTAAGAGGAAGTTTCATAATCTTTCTGTCTCCTTTCCCTTAAATCAGAGCTGGCGCAGGAAGCGCGCATCGCCCTCGTACAGAAGGCGGATATCGTTTATGCCGTACTTGAGGCAGGCAACGCGGTCCACGCCCACGCCGAACGCCATGCCCTTCCACTCGCGGGGATCAAGGCCGCAGTTTTCGATCTCATGGGGATTGGTCATGCCGCAGCCCATGATCTCCATCCAGCCCGTGCCCTTGCAGGAGGAGCAGCCCCTGCCGCCGCAGATAGTGCAGCTAATATCGACCTCGGCGGAGGGCTCGGTGAACGGGAAATAGCTCGGACGGAGCCTTGTTTTAACGTTTTCGCCGAACACCGCCTTAACGAAGGTGTCGATGGTGCCCTTGAGGTCCGCAAAGGTCAGGTTCTTATCGATAACAAGACCCTCCATCTGCATGAAGATGGGGCTGTGGCTCGCGTCGGGCTCATCCACGCGGAAGCACCTTCCCGGGATAACCAAACGGAACGGCGGCTCAAGCGTCATAAGTGCGCGCGATTCGCAGGCGGAGGTGTGCGTCCTGAGAAGCACTCTGTCGTCCACGTAGAAAGTGTCCTGCATATCCCTTGAAGGATGGTTGAGGGGCAGATTGAGCTTGGTGAAGTTGTTGTCGTCAAGCTCCACCTCGGGGCCCTCGAAGGTGGTGAAGCCAAGGCCGATGAGCGCGTCGCGAATCTGGCGGTAAACGAGGGTCAGCGGGCTTAGCCTTCCCGCGGGGATTTCGACAACGCCGGGGAGCGTAACGTCGATGGTCTCCGCCTTGATGCGGGCTTCCTCGGCCTTCTCCTCGATGCGGGCTTTGGCGGCCTCAAACACGGCGACGAGGCCCTGCTTGACCTCGTTGGCTTCCTTGCCGAGCGCGGCCCTTTCCTCGGGGCCGAGCTTGCTCATGCCGCGAAGGATGCCCGTCAGAGCGCCGTTGCGGCCGAGAATGTTTACGTTCAATTCGTTGAGCTCGGCTTCGGTCACTATCTCCTCAAGCTTCTTCAGCGCCGCTTCACGAATCTTTGCAAGTTCTTCAAGCATTTTTAAGTCTCCTTGCTCTAAATTATCCTTTTCAATAATACAGGCGCCCATCCCAAAGGGACGAGCGCGCCTATCTCGTGGTACCACCCTAATTCGCGCTTCACGCCTTTGCGCCGCAAAAAAACGGCTTAAAAAACCTGAAACGCCTCTTTGAGCTATATCGGGCTCGCCCGGTCTCAACTACGCACCGAAAAAGCAAATCAAACGAAAATGAAACGCGATTTCGTCTTCACCAAGACGGCTCGGGAGGGAACCTTGTGAACGCGCCCCACAAGCCGCTCCCAGCTCTGCGGCTCTCTCTTTGGAAGAACGGGTTCTTTTTCTCCGTCAATGCCAATATATGCTGTTAGTTTATCACTTTCAGGCGGTAATGTCAATATCACGAAAGTACATTTCCGTATATTGTATTCGCGCATATCTCATACGCTTCACATTCTGTTTTCCCTTGCGCGATAGCCCGTTTCAGCATCCACAAGATTGCCTATCTCTCCTCCGCTCACAAGCGCATTGAGATTCCTTGCGGCGATCCCGATTATGCGGTCGTGCGTCTGTTTGAGATGATAGTAGCCCGATACGTGCGGCGTAACGATGCAGTTTTTGCATTTCCAAAGCGGATGCTCCGCGGGAAGCGGCTCGGGGTCGGTAACGTCCACGCCCGCCATGATATGCCCTTCATCAAGCACCTTCACGAGCGCGTCCGTGTCTATCGCGCTTCCTCTGCCGACGTTCAGCAGTATCGCGCCCTTCTTCATTTCGCGAAGGCGCGCTTCATTCATCAGCCCCGCGCTTTCCTTCGACTGCGGGAGCGAAAGCGCCACAACGTCCGCAGTGCCGAGAAGCGCATCGAGCATATCGAGCGTATGAAGCTCGTCGATATAATCGGGCTTATCGTGAATACTGCGGCGGATGCCGATCGTGTACGCGCCAAGCGCCTTGCACTTCTTCGCAAAATCGCCGCCTATATCGCCAAGGCCCACCGCGAGCACGCGCGCGCCCTCGACGCTCGTTACAGTTCCTTCATCATGCCAATTCGCTTCGAGCTGATTATCCCTATAAAGATGGAGCTTTTTCATCAGCATCAGCATATTGCCGAGCATGTGCTCGCTTATCGCAAGGCCGTATGCGCCGCTCGCGTTTGCAAGCAGAACGCCCTCCGGCACTTTGCCCTTGTAGTTATCCGAGCCCGCCATGCCGAGCTGAACGAAGCGGAGCTTTTTGCATTCGGCGAACCTATCGGACGGAAGATTGCCGATTATGACCTCCGCATCCGCAATATTCGCAGTCGAATAATCGCCCTCGGCGAACACGAATTCGCCGCTCGGGCAGGCCGTTTCAAGAAGCTCCCTATGCTTTTTATCGGTCGGAAGCGCAACGAGTATCTTCATTTTATTTTCCCCCTTCAAGGCAAATTTCAACGGGTTTTTATACTGATATTTTACCCGTTTTTATTCGATTGTCAACTAATCGGCTCATAATCGGTCCAAAAAGTGCATATTAGCTGATATATTTCAT
>JAFZJT010000019.1 GCA_017553815.1 Clostridia bacterium | reverse complement strand
AATTCGAGCGATCTCAAAGAAAAGGGTTCCTCTTGCATCTGAAAAGCCGCCCCTTCTTCCAGCGATAGAAAAGCTCTGACAAGGGAATCCTCCGCAAATAAGGTCGATATCCGGCAGCTTGCTCGGATCAATGGTTCTTGCGTCATCGAAATACAGTTCTCCTTCCGTGTCGTACATCGCTTCGTATGCTTTTTTAGCGTACTTGTCTATCTCGCAGTAGCCGACGCACTCAAAGCCGCCAACGGCCATGAGCCCCGAGCGGAAGCCGCCTATTCCTGCGAACATATCAAAAAATCGGATAGCCATGAAGCATCCGACCGATAGCGTTTTCTGTTCTCTTATCCGCTCACCTCACATGCCCATGCCGAAGCCCATGCCTTCGTCCTCGGATTCATCCTCGCCGTATCCGTCGCCGGAGTTGGCTTCAAGCTCGCCCACAGCGGCGTCTTCATCGATATCGGCGCCATCTTCGTCGAGCGCGGTTTTATCGCTCACAGGCGCGTTTTTGCCCTCAAACGCGGTTTGTTCCCGCTCAAGCTCCTTTTCGATGAGCCCTATGAGGAAATCCTTCTGTGTCATGTTGTTTCTCTGCAGGTATTCCTTGATGCGCATAAAAAGTTCCTCCGGCACCTGCAGAGCGATAGTCCTTGTATTTGCCATGCTGATTCCTTTCATTTCGTTTTTCGGGTGGAGCTCGCCATCCAATGCCATGGATACGAACTCCGCCATTGTCATATTGTTCTCGCGCAGATAAGCGCTGACCTCCGCATGAAGGTCGGCGTCTATGCGCACGGTGATCCCTTTCTTTTCGCCGTCAGGCATTGTCCCGACTCCTTTCCAAGTAGTCTCTGAGAGCGGTTTCTACAATGTCCTCCACGGAAAGCTCCGTTTGGGACGCATACTGCAAAAGCTGTTTGGCAAGCTTGAACGGGATTTCGATTTCAATTCTTTCTCCCATAGGTGCCTCACATTCCAATGACGGGGCCGCTCTCGTCCTCGTCCATGTCTTCCGACAGTTTTCTTTCCCACTGCGGTTCATCTGCATGGCAAAGATAATCCTCCAAGCATTCAATGCTGTTATACAGTTTGATCCACTTGGGATTATTAGAGATGGTTTTATACTCATATAATGGCGATCCGTGATAGCTGATATCCTCTCCATATTGCAGTTCACCGTTTCTGACACATATGAAACCATCGGGGCGTACAAATCCTAATGCTCTTTTTATGCCATGAAAGGCGTCGCGGATATTGACATCGACAGTCTGCTGCAATGTCGCAGTTAGCTGAATTTTTCTCATCTTACCTCACATTCTCATTACGGGGCCACTCTCAACCTCAGTCATGTCTTCTGCCTGCTCCTCCGCGAGTTCTTCATCCGTTAGCGTGCGGAAGGAATCCACGCCGGGGACAACGCCGAGGCTTCTGCCGTTGTCGAAAATGCAGTGCAGAGTTCCGATATCGTCCACCGCCTGAACTGTTGCCTTCGTTCCACTCTCGATGGGGTTGGGATCGTCTGTCATGCCGAGAAGCATGATCCTCGTTCCGGGAGGGTAGGTCTCCTTATATCGCTGTGCCTGTCTGCTCAGGCGTTCCCATTCGTTCATTCGTTTCCTCCTATGATCTTTTTCTTGGTTTTTCACATGTTTCTTTGTTCCCGCCGCTTTACATCTCCAAATACACGCCTAAAACTTCATTCGGCGGAGCTTGTATCGTAAAGTCGGCGCTGCCTGCGCTTTCACAATGATCTGCGAGAAATCTCTCATCCCTATCCGCTCTCATTTTGAAGTATGCAACTTCTTCCGGAGTGGCTATAAGCACTTCACCGCCGCCGTAGGTGTATGCGCTGACATGAACGCCGATCCCGTGTTCGGGAGGCGTTTCGCTCATGAAGCTTTCATACGCCGTCCAGCCTGCAAGATCGCGCTCATTCTTCGGAAACCCTGCGGCTAAAAACTCCGTCTGTCTGTCCTCCGCGGTAAGCGTTACCGCCGAAAAGAGCAAGGCCATATCACATCCCTCCCATCGTAAAGTTCTGAGCGTCGATGAATCCGTCCAGCTCGTCCCGTTCCATTATGCGGTAATCATCGCCGCTGTTCCAGAACGATACGTAAAGATCGCCTTCATCCGTCCTTATTGGCTGCTGCTCAAGATGCTCGCCGTAGCCAATTTTATGCGAAGCTTCGCATAATGACGGTAATGTAGGGCTATGGTTAATGTAAAGCAAAAGCTGGAAATAGCTGAAAATACTGTTCTTTCCCGCGAAATGCTTTGCATTAAGAATTGTATTTTTTCTGTGATCATT
>JAFZJT010000181.1 GCA_017553815.1 Clostridia bacterium | reverse complement strand
GTTCTTGGCGACGGCACCGGCGATGTGATAGCCCGTTACGGCTTCGACAGAGTCAACTGGGTTCTTGCAAACACCGTGCAGTGGAAACACGCCGACGGCCGCTTCTCGGACAAGAATCGCGAATGGGCAAACGGCTTCTTCATCCCGAACGATGAAAACCGCATCAATTTCTTAGTGAACTCACATCCCGGGCTTGTGGACCTGTTCATAAATCAGACTCGCAGGGCGTGGCAGAAGCTCGGACTCTTCGACCGCTCCCATTGCTCCGAGGAAGACAGTTATCAGGGAAAGCTCTTGGTGATCAAGCCCGAGATGCTGAAGGACGAATTCAAAAGCCCCGAGCATCAACTGTTCTACGCGGAGAGCGGCTTCGGCTGCGATCCTCTTTCACTCGGAAGAAAGGTATTCGGCGTATTCCTCATGGACGGCGAGAAAACGAGCTTTGAACGAAGCAGCTTTATCGGCATTATAAAGGACGAACATATCCCAGAATGGGCATGGGAAAAGCTCTGTGCGATCGGCAAAAACACCGATACGGTCGAGAATGCGGGTGAGGACGAAACCGAGGCCGAAGGAATTGGAGGTATCAAATAATGCGTCTTAAAATCTATCAGATAAACTCGGAAAGGGATAAGGATCGAGTTAAGTTTCAAGGGCTTGAGGACATTAAAAGGCTTCAAGATGCTGATTCGGTCGATCCCTCCCTCTATGATGAAGTCCTTGATGCCGAGGTGGACGAAATGACGCTCGAAGGAGTCTTTCAGCGTTTCAATACCGAAGGGCATCCGCTATTCAGAGGACACTCGCTTTCGGTTTCGGATGTGATTGTTATAGATAATGCAGATGAATCAATCGAAGACGGCGCATACTTCTGTGACAGCATCGGCTTCAAGCGCATCGATTTCGATGAAGCTCTTACCAATAAGCCGGACAACCTTATGCGCATAGTGTATGTTGAACCGCACAGAGCGCCGTATGTGTCCGAGATCGAGCATTCGCTCAAATCGGAGCAGAGAGCCGTGAAAGGGCTTATCGAGGTCATAGACAACGGCGACGGCACCTGCATCGTTTCAAACGATGAGGCAAAGCTCATAGGCATGGACGGCAACCGAAGGATATGGGATGGCAGCGTCATCATCGCAGGTCCTTTTTTCGTTTGCGGCGACGCGGGCGAAGAGTTCAGAGGTCTTACGGACGAGGAGGTGACGAGATATATGGACAGATTCGCGGAGGTTGAGAATATAAGCCCCGAAGAAGTCGAAGCCGATACGGGCTTCATTATCTACCCCATCAATTAAATAACGGAGGAAATAAAAATGGCAAAGAAGAATGGACCCAAAGAAACCATGGGCAGGGAGAACGAACAGCGCGAGCAGGCCGCCGAACCCCGGCGCGCAAATCCGTATGTTGAGGCTCGCATAGACAGGCTCGTGAACTATGAAGACTCGAACGTGAGGGCGGTCGCAAGCGCCAATATCGGCGGCGCGTTCGCCATCCACGATATCCAGGTCATGGACTCGCAGAACGGGCTCTTTGTTAAGATGCCCTCTAAGTCATTTCAGCGCAACGGCAACACCGAGTACAGGGATCTCTTTCATCCGATCACGGCACAGGCAAGGAACGAGCTTTACGGCAAGGTGCTCAAAGCCTATGATGAAAAGCTCGCGGAGGTCGAAGCGGAGCGGATGAACGAAGGTCAGCCCAACGGCGAGGACGAAACCGACGGCGAGGACGAGGATGAAGGCTTCGTTCAGGGAATGTAGCCCAAAGGCGCAATAACCCCAAAAAGCGATACAACAGAAGAAAAACGAGCTATGCTCGATAAAGTCCAAGCGCATCCGAGAGGGTGCGCTTTTCACATATAAAAATAAATATTTGGGAGGTCTGAAATGAAAAGGTATTTCAGAAACATCATCGCAATGCTTCTTGCGGCGGTATTCGTCATATCGGCAGTGCCCGCCGGTGCGCTGAGTGTACAGCCGCTTGACAGCATGAATGTAGTCACGCTTACGATCCCCACCGATCATGATGAGAATCAGAACGGCTGGGGCCGTCCCGACCTTGAGTTCATGGGAGGCTGGTCACACAACGGCTCATGGAGAAAGGTCATCTACTGCCGCGACAGCCGAAGCGGTCAGGTGGTTTACTGCATAGAGCCCGGCAGACCGATAAACGCAGACACTCAGTACGGCGATAATGACGAGAGCTATTGGGAGAACCATCCCGGCAACGACACGATAGGTGCGGACACCGTCAAAAAGCATATCGGCAGGATCCTCTCCTACGGTTATCTCGGCAACGGCAACCCCGAATGGAACAGCGCTAACAGCGCACACGCCGCGCAGATGGCGAATGCCATCGCCACTCAGCTTCTTGTTTGGGAGGTCATCGTTGGCGAAAGGGATGCCGATTTTGCGCATATCGACGCCACGCAGTACGGCAAGAACAACGTGTTCGAGGAAGTTATGGAGGAAAACCCGATAAGGCAGCAGATCCTTTCTGCATATAACTCCATCGTTTCCTCCGTCCGCAGCCATCTCACTCTTCCGAGCTTCTGCGGCATTCCCGCAAGCGCTTCGCCTTCCTACAGTATGAACTGGAACGGCTCCGCTTGGGAGATCGAGCTTACCGATACGAACGGAGTTTTGGCGGACTACGAATTCACGTCGAATGTATCGGGGATGAGTTTTTCAAAGTCCGGCAATAAGCTCACCGTGACCTCTCCGACCATGCCCGAGGGCGATGTGGTCATAACCGCGGACAGGATCGGCAGCGAACGCCGCGGCGTTATCACTTGGACGGGCGGCAATAACCAGACCACCGTCTCCTACGGAGCGACCGTCAGCGATCCCGTCAAGGGGTATTTCAAGCTCGAACGCAGCGGAGCAGGCAGCCTGCACCTTGTGAAAACCTCCGAGGACGGGAATGTCGCAGGCATAGGCTTCACCATCGAAGGTCAGGGACAGTCCATCCACCGCGTTACCGATGCAAACGGTGTTATCGACATTGAAACACTTCTGCCCGGCACTTACACGGTGACCGAGGACGAATCGGAGCTTTATGCGCCGCAGCCTCCGCAGGCCGTGACTATCGTAAGCGGCGAGACCGCGACCGTCACATTCCACAACACCCTCAGAAAAGGCGGGCTTCATCTCGTCAAAACTTCGGAGGATGGGAACGTATCCGGCATTGGTTTTACTATCGCAGGCAACGGCTTTAATGTCCATCGTTTCACCGACGAGCATGGCGTTATCGACATTGAGGATATTCAGCCCGGCACTTACACGGTGACCGAGGATGAATCCGAGCTTTACGCACCGCAGCCTCCGCAGACCGTTACTATCGTAAGCGGTGAGACCGCGACAGTTACCTTCCATAACACCCTGCTCCGCGGCGGTCTTCACCTTGTGAAAACCTCGGAGGATGGGAACGTTGAGAATATCGGCTTCACTATCTCCGGCAACGGCAAGAGCATCCATAGTTGAGGCAGGCGTTCACGACCATACAGTGTAAGTGTTACGGTAGTTCAGGATTGTAATGGATGTGTCCGCCATCACTACATTCACTGCATATAAAAACTGATTAACAACTGCTTTGATGTATCGGAAGAAAGACACTGTTTGTCCCGCATAATAGATCAACGCTGTTCAATTACCAAAGAGATGGTCGAGTTCGTCGCTTTTGAATACATGCGTTGGGGTACAGTTGAGCGCGTCTGCGAAAACGATAAGATGGTTCATCATAGATAAACCACAGTTGCGACACCGCAAAATAATGGTGCGCTATGCTGACATGCGACATAAACGAATCGTTTGAACAATCCATATTGTTAGGAAGAGCAAAACACAGCAAGTTAGTGTAAAATAATTCTGGGAGAAATAGTGAAGCGTCGCCACCGCAGGAGGCTTCCGCCCCCGCGGGGGCGGCGGCGAAAAAAACTGAGCGGCGCCTTTCGTGGTATAATTTGTTTGCCAACAAAACCGGAAAGAGAGGCGCGCCCCGTGAAAAACATTATAACACAAGCAGCAAT
>JAFZJT010000180.1 GCA_017553815.1 Clostridia bacterium | reverse complement strand
TTGGCGGCAAAATTCGCATCTTTGGGCATGAAATCAATCGTGTTTATTGACAAGCCGTCTATAGCATTGTCACTGGCTAAACAGATACAGGGTTTGAACTTTTGCCGTTGAATGAAAACCAACTCAGTTAAAACGAAAAAAACCAAGTCCTTGAAAAAGCGCGGAGCGGGAAAGCTTCACACTATGCTGAAGGAGCTCAAGCCCCTCAGCTTTCTTGCGCTCCTTGCGGCGGGCATAATAAACGCCTTCGGCGTTACCGTTTTTCTCTTCCCCGTTCGGCTGTACGACAGCGGCATCTCCGGTCTCTCGATGTTCCTCGACCAGGTCACGCCCGCGTTTTTAACGCTCCCCCTCTTCCTTCTCATTCTCAACCTGCCCATCTTCATCCTCGGCTATAAAAAGCAGGGCTTCGCATTCACGGTCTATTCCGCATTCACGATAGGCGTTTACTCGCTGATGTCGTATCTGATCATGTACGTTTTCCCAATAGACGTTTCGGTGATATCGCCGCTCGCGGGCTCCGACCTTCTTCTGTGCGCGGTGTTCGGCGGCGTTATCTCGGGCATCGGAAGCGGGCTCACGATCCGCTTCGGCGGCGCGATAGACGGAATAGACGTTCTGTCGGTGCTGTTTGCAAAGCGTCTCGGGCTCTCGCTCGGCGCGTTCGTGATGATATTCAACACCGCGCTGTACATAGTCTGCGGCATCGTGCTCAAAAGCTGGATACTGCCGCTTTATTCGATAGTCACCTATTACGTTGGCTCGCACACGGTCAACTTCATCGTGGAGGGCTTCAACCGCTCCAAATGCGCGATGATCGTAACCACCAAGGCCTCCGAGATAACCCGCGAGATCTCCAAGGCGTTCGGATCGAACGGAACCATCGTCAACGCCGTGGGCGGCTATTCGGGGCAGAGCAAGGAGATAATCTATTTCGTTATCAACCATTTTCAGATAAATAAGCTCAAGCAGATCGTCCACGGCATAGATGAAAACGCTTTTATCTCCCTTCAGGAGGTCTCCGATATAATAAGGAACCCCGAGAGATAAGGGCAATGCCGTGTTCGCCCGCATGATTCCTTAATTTTTATTCTTTTTTATCATAAATAAAGATCCGTGCTTTCCGCAATATTTTGCATATTGTTTTACGGTTTTCGCGAATCTTTCTTTATACATTCGATTGCATTTATCCGCCTATCGTGCTAAAATGGTATCAAAATACAGCGGCGGCAAAGCACTTGCCCCGCGGAAAAGCAGGAGAAAACCATGCAGAACTTTACCCACGCAATACCCACCAAGCTCCATTTCGGCAAGGGTCAGATAGCAAAGCTTGCCGATTCCCTTCGCCCGTTCGGAAAGAACGTGCTTCTCGCCTACGGCGGCGGCTCGATAAAGAAGATCGGTCTCTACGATAAGGTCATGGAGATTCTTAACGAGGGCGGCTTCACGGTCGTTGAATGCGGCGGCATCGAGCCGAACCCGCGCATAGAGTCGGTCGAAAGGGGCGTTAAGCTCTGCAAGGAGAACGCTATCGACGTTATCCTCGCCGTTGGCGGCGGAAGCACCATCGATTGCGCCAAGGCCATCGCGGCGGGCGTATACTACGAGGGCGACCTTTGGCAGATGGTGGAGAGCCGCCACGGCATATTGAAGGCGCTTCCGCTCGTGGATATCCTGACGCTCAGCGCAACGGGCTCCGAGTACGACGGCGGCGGCGTTATCTCCAATATGAAGCTCAATAAAAAGCTCGGCAACGCCTACACCTTCCCCGCCGTTTCGATATGCGACCCGACCTACACCTTCACCGTTTCCGCGTACCAGACCGCGGCGGGCACGGCGGATATCATCAGCCATATCTGCGAGGAGTATTTCTCCCGCACCGAGGACAGCGACCTTGCGGACGGCATCTGCGAAACCGTGCTTAAATCCGCGATAAAGAACCTTCCGATAGCGCTGAGGGAGCCCGATAACTACTCCGCAAGGGCGAACCTGATGTCCATCTCATCCATCGCCTGCTCGGGCATCCCCGCCTACGGCAAGAAGGACACCTGCTGGGACTGCCACTCGATGGAGCACGAGCTTTCCGCTTATTACGACATAACCCACGGCGTGGGCCTTGCGATACTGACCCCGCGCTGGATGAGGCATATCCTCAAAAAGGACCCCACCTGCACCTGGCGCTTCGTGCGCTTTGCGAAGAACGTTTGGGATCTTGACGGCGAGGACGAGACCGCGCTTGCGCTCGCGGGCATCGACAAGCTCGAAAGCTTCTTCCGCGAGAGCGGCATCCCGATGACCCTCACCGAGCTCGGCATCGGCGCCGAGCATTTCGAGGCGATGGCGGCGCACGCGAACCGCGGCGGCTTCCTTGCACACGCCTTCGTTGCGCTCACCACCGAGGACGTTGTGGAGATATACCGCGCCTGCCTGTAAAAGATCGAAGCCATGCAGCATTACCGCTCTCTAAACGGGGGCGGTTTTTGCGTATGGCCGCCGCGCGGAAGTACAGCGAAGCGAGCGGAAGTGCGGCGGTGAATAGAAAAGCGGTTTCCCATTGAAAAATCATCACAATTAGCATATAATCAAAGCGAAGTATTATAATGACGAGGTAAACTATGATCCTTTTTATAAACGCCTGCGTTCGCGGCGAATCGAGAACTAAGCTTCTTGCCTCTGCGCTGCTTGAAAAGCTGAACGAGCCCTATGAGGAGGTGCGCCTTGAGGATATCGATTTTCCCAAGGTGGATGAAGCTTTCCTGCATAAGCGCGACGGGCTTATCGCGGCCGAGGAATTCTCCGCGCCGATATTTGCTCCGGCTCGGCAGTTTGCTCGGGCCGATAAAATTGTCATCGCCGCGCCGTACTGGGACCTTTCGTTCCCCGCCGCGCTCAAGCAGTATTTCGAGCAGATAAACGTGCTCGGCATCACCTTCCGCTACACCGAGGAGGGCTTTCCCGAGGGGCTCTGCCGTGCAAAGGAGCTTTACTACGTTTCCACCGCGGGCGGGAGCTTCGTGCCCGAGGAATTCGGCTTCGGCTACGTTAAGGCGCTCGCCGAGGGCTTCTACGGCATCAAAAATAGCCGCCTTTTCATCGCAAAGGGGCTGGATATCGTCGGCGCGGATGCGGAGGCGATAGTCGAGGAGTGCATAAGAGAGATATGCGCGCTTTAACACGCTTTAAAAACTGTAAAATGCCGTTCAAGGCATAAGGAGGAATATCAAAATGGAATACCTAAAACAGCTTACAAGGCTTCTCTCGCTTGAATACAACTGCTCGCCGGAGGATTTTCTTCGCCCGGAGAAGGATAACGTGCTGACGGTTCCCGCGCTCAAGCGGGGCAGGCGGAGATATTCAAAGAAGAAATACTTTTTTCATATGTGTACGCTGGGTGGGAACGCTGTCATCACAGCGGACGAGTGCCTGCATCCGTTTCTTTCGGAGTTCATGCGCGAAAAAGCGGGCTATTGGCTGTTTGAGATGAACAATCTTCATCCGCTCGAAGCGGAGCTGAACAGATTCGGACATACGCTGACGGACAGCTTCCATATGTTTCTTTCGCGCGAGCGCATATCGAACGAAGCCCTGCTCGAGCGTGTGCGCACCGCTTTGCCCGCTCTGCGGCTCGAAAGCTTTTCCGAGGATGGGATACTCCCCTTCTACGGACACCCGCTTTTGAAGAACGCCATTCTCGCCGAATTCACGCCCGAGCGACCCGACAGGCGGCTTCTTTGCGCGTATATTGGTGATGAGCTTATCGCGGCGGCGGGCTCTTCCGAGGATGCGAAGGGTTGGATGCAGATAGGCGTGGACGTGGATGAGCGTTTCCGCTCGAAGGGGCTCGGCACTCTGCTTGTGAATATGCTCAAAAACGAGCTGCTTGACGAAGGCTTCATCCCCTTCTACGGCACGAGCGTTTCAAACTACCGTTCGTGGAATATCGCGCTGAACTGCGGCTTTCGCCCTGCTTGGGTGGAGATCGGCTCCACGCCTAAGGAGCGATAGAAAAAACATATATCATGTGTTGACTTTGTTTCGCCTATGTGCTATAATAGGCGAAATTTTTACTTTGGGAGGAGCTAAAAATGATCATTCCGATAGACATAACAGGCGTTGAACTCAAAACCGAGCGCCTGATCCTGCGCCCATGGCGCGAGAGCGACCTTGAGGACTTTTTCGAGTACGCGAGCGTGGACGGCGTTGGTCAGATGGCTGGCTGGACACCGCATGAGAGCATCGAAAAATCAAAGGAAATACTCGATATGTTCATCGCGGGCAAAAAGACCTTCGCGATCGAATACGCCGAAAACGGCAAGGTCATAGGCTCGCTCGGCATTGAAAAGTATAAGGAAGCCGAATTCCCCGAGTATGCCGAGCTGCGCTGCCGCGAGCTGGGCTTCGTTCTCGCCAAGCCCTACTGGGGCATGGGGCTGATGCCCGAGGCGGTGAGGTGCGCACTCGAATGGCTCTTTACCGAGCTTGATGCGGATGCGGTCTTCTGCGGTTATTTCCCGCACAACGCGCAGTCCGCCCGCGTGCAGGAAAAGATCGGCTTCCGTAAGGTTGGCGAAACCATGCATGAAACGCGCATGGGCACCCTTGAGCGGGCGATCGTGAACGTTATGACGAGGGAAGAATACCTCAACGCAAACAAGGCGTGAGATTTCTTTCCCCCATTTAACAATTACAAGTTTTGGGGCAAAATTTGCCTAAATTCGGTTTTCGCAACCTGAAAGTGCGCAATTGGAAAGTGCAATCGATTGAATGCAACCCCAAAATGCGGTATCATCCCGCCATCGGAACCGAGTTTCCGAAATAGACTTTGAGGTGGAAAAATGAAATTCAATGAGACCCTTATCGCGCGCCGCAAACAGCTCGGCATGACACAAGACGACCTGTCCGAGAGGCTGGACGTCAGCCGTCAATCCATCAGTAAATGGGAAAACGGCGAATGCATGCCCGAATCCGATAAGCTTATCAAGCTTGCGGATATCCTCGCTATCAGCCTTGACGAGCTGACCGGGCGCAAAAAATCCGAATCTCCCGCGCAGGGTGCGCCGCAGATAACGCAGGCCGCCCCCGCTCCGGATAAAAAAAGCGGCCTTATCCGCCGCATAGTCACGGCGGCCGCCGCACTTGTTATAGGTGCGCTCTGCTTCCTTGCGGGAAGGTATCTGCTTCCCAACGTGCCCTCCCAAGAAACCAAGCTGCCCGATGAACTCACCGTCAGCGGCGTTACCATGAATCTGGTATCGAGCGAAAACGGCAAGTATCCCGAAATCGAGATACGCTTCGTTTCCAACTACGCCTATACCGGCGAAGAGGGCGTAACCTGCACCGCTCATTTTCACTCGGCTTATGACGGCTCCGTTTCCGCGCCCGCGGAATACGAAGGCGGCACGTATCGCGTTAGAATAAGCGCGGATATTTACAAAGCGTTTCAAAGCGTGGTGTTCACCGTTAAATCGGTGGATTCGGAAAAGAGCGCGCTTATCGCAAAGCAGTTATTCATTAATGGCGCTTACGGTTTTCAATGGATGAACGTCGCTGGGGAAATATTCGATGTAAACTGAGCCCTTTTTACAAGCGAATTGAAACGAAACAGCAAAAGAGCGAAGCAAACCGCCTCGCTCTTTTCATTACGTTTTATTTGTTTCGGTTGGATAAAAGCTTATTTCTTGGAATTATCCACGATATCGCCGTCGATGGTGGCTTCGATGGGGCCGTCCTCGATGCTGGCGATCGCCTGGCGGGTGAAAACAAGGCGGACCTTGTCGGGGCCGACGGAAACGAAGACCACGTCGTCCTTAACGCTGGTAACGGTGCCGTAGATGCCGCCGATGGTGCGCACGCGGGTGCCGGGCTTGATCGCGTCGATCATATCCTTATACTGCTTCTGGCGCTTCTTGTTGCTCGTGGTGGAGAAGATAAGCATGGCAACGAGCGCGGCAAGCATGAGGAGCATGAAGCCCCACTGGCCGAAGAAACCGGAGATGGCGTTGCCGGTGTTTTCCGACATGGGAAGAATAAAATTGGGATGCATAATTCTATTACCTTTCATTGGATTGCGAGAGCGGAGCTCGAGCCGCCGGTAGCGGCTCAGCGCACCTGTTCGCTGTCAACCCTTTAATATTATAGTAAATTTCGCGCATTGTCAAGCATTTGACAGCGGTTCATGCGGGTTTTTTTGTTAGTCAAGCAGCGAAACCTGGTCGCTCTTGGGCAACTCGCCGAGACAGCCGAGCGCATCGAGCTTTTCGAGCAGGGTGTTGTTGAGCTTCGTGCGCTTAACCAGCTCCTCGCGTGAAATGTATTTGCCCGCCTTGCCGCCCTCCTCGAGCTGGTGCGCCGCGGTATCTCCAAGACCCGCTATCGCGTTGAAAGGCGGGCGAAGCTTGCCGTCCTCGATGGTGAACTTCGTGGCCTTCGATTTATAAAGGTCGATGGGCAGAAGCTCGATGCCGCGAAGGTTCATCTCGTACACAAGTTCGAGGATGATGACCTGCTCCTTCTGCTTAACGTCGAGGCTGTCGAGCGCTTTGAGCTCGTTGAGGTTTTTGAGCACCCTCTCAGCGCCGCCGAGGCTCTTTTCGATATCGAAGGTATCGGCGCGCACCGTGAAATACACCGCATAATACGCAAGCGGATGATGCACCTTGAAGTACGCCACGCGGAAGCTCATCATAACGTAGGCCGCCGCATGCGCACGCGGAAACATATACTTGATCTTCTTGCAGGAGTCGATGTACCACTGGGGGATATTGTTTTTATGCATCTCATCCTCCATATCGGATGTAAGCCCCTTGCCCTTACGAACGTTCTCCATAGTTTTGAAGGAAAGCGAGGGATCGCCGCCGTGCGCAATGAGATAGTTCATGATATCGTCGCGGGTGCAGATGACCTGCATAAGGTTCGCCGTGCCGTTTTCAACAAGCTCCTGCGCGTTGCCGAGCCAAACGTCGGTGCCGTGCGAAAGCCCCGCGATGCGAACGAGCTCCTCCATCGTGGTGGGGCGCGTTTGCTTGAGCATCCCGCGAACGAAGCCCGTGCCGAATTCCGAAATGCCGAGGCTTCCGATATCGCAATCGAGCGCCTTGAGGGAAACGCCGAGCGGCTCGTCCGTTTTGAATATCGCCATCGTTTCGGGGTCGTCGAGCGGAACGGTCTTGGGGTCGATGCCCGTTATGTCGAAGAGCATGCGAAGCGCGGTCGGATCGTCGTGGCCGAGGATATCGAGCTTAACGAGCTTGTCGTCGAGCGCGTGGAAGTCGAAATGCGTGGTTATGCTCTCCGCGTCCACCTTCTCGGCGGGGCGCTGAACGGGGCAGAAATCGAATATCTCAAGCTCCTTGGGAACGATGACTATGCCGCCGGGGTGCTGACCCGTGGTTTTGCGCGTTCCGACGCAGCCCGATGCAAGGCGAGTTTTTTCGGCTTCGGAGAGGTTCAGCCCGTTCTCCTCGCAGTAGTGAAGAACGTAGCCGTAGGCCGTCTTTTCCTGAAGACCCGAGATCGTACCTGCGCGGAAGGCGTGCCCCTCGCCGAACATCGTTTCGGTGAATTTATGCGCCACTGGCTGATATTCGCCCGAGAAGTTGAGGTCGATATCGGGAGTCTTGTCGCCCTTGAAGCCGAGGAAGGTCTCAAAAGGTATCTCATAGCCGTCGCGGCGAAGCGGCTCGCCGCAGACGGGGCAGTTCTTGGGCGGAAGGTCGATGCCGCAGCGCGAATTGTCGCCCACGTCCGGAAATTCGCTGTATCTGCATTTTTCGCAACGGTAGTGCGGCGGAAGCGCGTTGACCTCGGTTATTCCTAGAAGGTACGCCACGAAGCTCGAGCCGACCGAGCCACGCGAGCCGACGAGGTAGCCGTCCGAAAGTGACTTAGAAACGAGCTGCTGCGCCACCATGTAGAGCGAGGAGTAGCCGTTGGTAACGATGGAGTTTTTCTCCTTATCGAGGCGCTTTTGAACCACGTCCGGCAGGATATCGCCGTAGAGCCTGTGCGCGGTCTCGTTCGCGATCCGCTGAAGATCCTCCTTCGCGTTCGGAAGCTCGGGGGAATAGGTCTGCTGATCGTCGAGGAACGGGCGAAGCTCAGCGCACATATCCGCGATCCTGCCCGTGTTTTCGACCACGATCTCAAACGCCTTCTTCTCGCCGAGATAGGCGAATTCCTCGAGCATGTCCTCTGTCGTTCTGAAATACAGCGGTGGCTGGATATTGGCGTCCTTGAAGTTTGCGGCGCTCATGAGTATCGCCCTGAAAACCGAGTCCTCCGGCTCCATGAAATGCACGTCGCCGGTCGCCACAACGGGCTTATCGAGCTTTTCTCCGAGCCTAATAATGCGCTTGTTGAATTCGCGCAGCGCCTCGTCATCCTCTGCATACCCTTCGCGAACGAGGAAGGCGTTGTTGCCGATGGGCTGCACCTCCAAATAGTCGTAGGACTCGGCGATCTTTAGAAGCTCATCCTCGCTCACGCCGTCCACCATCGCGCGGAAAAGCTCGCCCGCTTCGCAGGCGGAGCCGAGGATCAGTCCCTCGCGATGGATGTTTAATAGGCTTCTCGGGATGCGCGGCGTGCGGTAGAAATGCTCCAAATTGGAGTAGGAAACGAGCTTATAGAGGTTTTTAAGGCCGTCCTGCGTTGCGGCAAGGATGACGATATGGTTGCTCCTTTTCTTCTCAAGGTCCGCCTCGGTGCAGTCGATTACGGGCAACGTGCCGACGCCGAGCGCATTCTGCCGCGAAAGAAGGTCGCGCGCGGTCTTCGCCGTCCAAAGCGCGGCGCTCTCGCCGCTCACGCCTTCGATCATCCGCTGCTCGCTCTTAAGGTCGCGCCTTAGATACTGCATAAGCATTCCGCTTGAAACGCAGGCTTTCGGCAGGGCGCATTCACCGCGGCAGAGCTCGTGAACGAGCGCAAGCACCGACGGCTCGTGCACGAAGATCCCGGCGCAGCCCCCGTCCTTATCGATGAATTCACCGAGCATCCTCGCGGCTTCTATGAGCGCCGGAGCTTTTGCGATATCCTCTTCCGAAAAGCCCGTAATGGTGCGGATGCTCTCGCTCGGATCGACGCCCGGATTCACCGCCGTGCGGAAAACCTCTTTGTTGCCGTTTGCATCGAATTTAACCGCAGCAAGCTCGAAAAACCTTGCGTGCGCGCCCTCGCCCGAATGAACGAAGCCGAGCGCGCAGTAGGTATCGTTTTCATTTATCGGCACAAGCTCACAATCGGGCACGAGATAACCCTCGCAACCGAAGATGACCTTGATGCCGTTCTTCTTCGCCGCCTTCTTCGCCTCCGGGAAGGAATGTACAACGCCGTGGTCGGTGATTGCGATCGCCTTATGACCCCATTTCGCGGCGCGCTCGATAACGTCCTTCACGCTCGTCGTTGCGTCCATCGCGCTCATCTGGGTATGCAGATGCAGCTCAACGCGCTTGACCTCGGCGGTATCGGTGCGCACCTCGAGCGGAAGACGGTTTATATCGTCCGCAAAGATGCAGTAATCGCGCGCGTAGCTGTCGAAGCTGTAGCGCCCGCGCACCATCAGAAGGCAGGGCTCCTTCTTCGCCTTTTCAAGCAGCGGCACGGTGCGCGCCTTGGACATATCGTCCAAAAACAGCTTGACAAACGCGGTGTTCGTTTTGTCAGTCAGCGTCAGCGTCAGCACCGTGGTGCCGCGCTTGGAAACGAAAACCTCCATGCCGAGCATCTCGCCCTTGACGGTTATCTTGCCCGAGCGGTCGGTAAGCTCGCTCATCATCACCATATCGGGCTTGAGTATCTCCTTGCCGAAGATAACGTCGGAGGGCGCAAGCCGCTTGGGCTTTTCCCTCGTCGCTCTGCGCCTTCTGTCCGTCGCGGGGCCCTTCAAGCCGCCCCAATCCTTGGTAACTACGGGCGCGGCCTCGCTGTCCAGCCCGTCCGCAAGCTTCTCGTCCGCAACTACGGATATGCCCGTTTGCCAGGAATACACCGAGGAAATATGCGCGCGAAAATCGTTTATTAGCCCGTTTGAGAGCGCGAGCATATAGCGCGGCGATACGGATACGGCGAAGCTGTCGCCCCCGCCCGTTATGCGGCAGAGCCTCAGTATCGGCTCAAGCTGGGGCGAGAATTCGCACCAAAGCTCGCGCAGCGTCTCGGCGTCGAATTTTTCAATGCTAAGCGCGGAGCCGAAGTCGAATATGCATTCGGCGCTTGCCGGATACAGCCTGACGCTTATCTCCCTGTCTATCGAGCGGATCTCAAACTCGCTTAGGATGCGCGAAGCGGATATGCGCACCTCGACCGCGCCGTCCTTTCTGTGCACCGCCGAAACTATCTCTATTATGCCGTTTTTGAGGTATTCGCCGATCTGAAAATCGTCGCTGTGCTCAAAACCGTTTTTGTTTTTCAGTCCGAAAACCATCCGTACCTCTTATCGTTAAACGCGGCCGCCGCGATAGCGGCGGCAGTCGTATTGCTTATCGAATCATCAACACTTGATTACGTGTTTTATAATAAAAATTTTTGCATATTCCCAAGCATTATTCCATTCGCCGAGTTCACTCCATGCACAGCGCCCTTGCATCCTCGATGAATCTGTCGATGACCTCGGGGAGCTTATCGGCATAGACTATCTCGCCGTTTTTGAACACGACTGCGTTGACAGAGCCGAACGCGATGCCGATATCGGCCTCCTTCGCCTCGCCGGGGCCGTTCACCGCGCAGCCCATGACCGCAACGTCTATCGGCCTTGCGCCCTCAAAATCGAGCGCTTTTTTCACGCGCTCCACTATCGGGGCGAGCTCAACGCGCGTTCTGCCGCAGGTGGGGCAGCTCACAATGCGCGGCCTGCTCCTTCTGACTCCGGCGGCCTCGAGTATCTTCTTCGCCGCCTCGACCTCCTGCACGACCCCGCCCGTCATCGAAACGCGCACCGTGTCGCCGATGCCGTCAAGTAGAAGGCTTCCGACGCCGATCGCGGATTTTATGAGCGCATCCTCGCCCATCCCCGCCTCGGTAACGCCGAGATGCAGCGGATACGGCAGCTTTTCATGCGCCATCCTATACGCCTGCACGGTGGTCTTGGGGTCGGACGCCTTGAGCGAAACAACGATATCCGAAAAGCCGTATTTTTCAAGCATTTCCGCATGCCGAACGGCGCTAATGACCATCGCCTCCGCGCAAACGCCGCATTCCTTCAAAAGCTCCTTTTCAAGCGAGCCGCCGTTCACGCCTATCCTTATCGGGATTCCGCGCTCCTTCGCGCATAGCGCCACCGCGCGCACGCCCTCCTCCGAGCCGATATTGCCCGGATTTATGCGCACCTTGCTGACCCCCGCCTTCATCGCGCCGATGGCGAGGCGGTGGTCGAAATGGATATCCGCAACGAGCGGGATATGGATGTTTTTGATTATCTCCGGCAGAACCTCCACGCAGCTCTCGTCGTAGACAGAGGAACGCACGATCTCGCAGCCCGCGCTTTCAAGCTCGAGGATCTGCGCAATAGTCGCCGCGGCGTTTCGCGTGTCGGTATTCGTCATCGACTGTATGGTTATAGGCGCGCCCGCGCCAATCGGCACGGAGCCTGCGTATACTTGTTTCTTGCTCATAAGCCGCCTTTATTATAGTGAATAGTTGAGGTTGGAATTCCCCCGAGGGGGAATTCCTTCGTTCTACTTTATGTTAGCTTTACGCCTGGGTCACTTATTTTACCTCTATGATATGGCTCTCGTCCCACTCATGAGGCTCCTTGTCCGTGTCGCGATAGCCGATCGCGATGCCGATCATGAAGTCGTATTCCTCGGGAACTCCGAACCCCGAAGCGAATTTCTTGCCCGCTTCGCCGATGAACGCCGCGTCGGGCATGCCAAGTATGACCGAATCAAGCCCGAGCTCCTTGGCGGTGAGCGCAAGGTTTTCGACCGCGATGCCCGCGTCCACGCCCGGGAAGCGGCCGGGCTTTGCGAAGATGCCCACGAACAGCGGCGGCGAATAGAGCACCCTGCCCCCGCGGGACTTGATTCGCTCGATGAAGGCCTCGTTGCCGCTTGCGAGGATCTTTTCATAAACCGCGTTGTTTATGCTTTCGATCGCGTCCTTATTGGTAACGAAGAGAAAGCGCTGCTCCTGCCTGTTCATCGCGGTTGGCGATGCAAGCGCGGCCTTTTTGAGCGCTGACAGCTGCTCCTCGGTGAGGGGCGTGTCCTTATAGGCGCGGATGGAGCTTCTTGAGAGAATGGCTTCGAGTACGGGATAATTCATTTTATTTTCCTCCGTTTCAAACAGAATTTTAAGCATTTTATAAATCTGATCATGCTCGGGCATTCCGCCCGCGAAAGCTTATGCTCGCGGGCAAAAGCCGATGCCGCGATCACCTTGTTTAAGCCTATTATAGCACCGTTTGAGCGCGTTTTCAACGCGAAAAAGCGCAAAAAACGGTACACGACGCCCGCTTGCTTCATTCATTTACGCGGTAAAAAACAGAACGGCGGCTAAAAAAGCGAACGGCGGTGCGCGCTTTGCGTTTTCGATTTGCTTTTGGTATCTTGGGAAAAATTATTTGCGATTTTTATGCCGTTTTTTCGAGGTGCGCGGGTATCGAAAACCGAGCTTTTGCGCAAGCTATAAATGCATTCAAATAATAACGGCGAAGTCGAGAAAACAAGGAGGCGAAGAATATGAAGATGTTTGGATTCGCGGCAGGCATGGCGCTTGGCATGGCGGCGGCCGCCGTCGGCGTTTGCTCCATGTATCCGGACGTACCAAGGCGCGTCAAGCGCGACACGAAGCATATCATGCGCACGGCGAAGAAGATGCTTTGAGTAAACCGAGCGGAGGAGCCATGGGCTCCTCCGCTCGAATTTTCCTTATTCAAAATCATTTCTTTTGCGTTTTAAAGGATATGATGGCTGTGGCAAGAAAGAATGCCGTCCCCACAAGAAAGCAGCTTCCGACCACGTAGCGATTCGCTTTGAACATAAGCAGTATTCCCGCTGTCGTTGCGGCAACCGCGCATATTGCCGTCACATACTTTAGATTCTTCAGATTCTTCATATTTGGGCGCCTCCTTACCTCGTCGCCGCCTGCGCCACGTTCAGCGCATGGTCGGAAACGCGCTCAAGATCGGTCAGTATCTCAACGAAGAGCATGCCTATTTCGGGAGTGCAGCCGCCCTTCTCCATTCTTCTTATGTGCTGTTCCTGGATGCGATCCACCTCGTCGTCCACCTCGTCCTCCATCGCCTCGATCTGCTCGATATCGAGCTCCGATTTTCCGTCGTAAAAGACCTGCGTGCATTCAACGAAATCCAGCACCCTCGCCGTCAGCTTCATAAGATCCTCGCGCGCGCCGCCCGAGAAATTGAGCCCCTGCTCCCTGATATGGCGAACGTAGCCCGCGATATTGTCCGCATGGTCGCCTATGCGCTCATAGTCGCAGATAACGTGGTGCATCCGATCAACTATTCGCGCGTCCGAGGGCGCAAGGCCTTGCCCCGCGGCGGTGATCTTGATAAGCGCGTCGGTTATCGCGTGGTTCAGATAGTCGATGGTCTCCTCATTCTTCTCGATCGCGCTCATATCGCTGTGCGACGGCGCCTTCTCCTGCGTTAGGAGCTTGCAGGAGAGCGCAAGGTTCTTATGCGCAAGCTCGTACATGCGCGAAACCTCCTTCTGCGCCTGCGCTATCGCGACGGAGAGGGTTGCAAAATCGCTCGATTTGATATGGATGAGGCTGTTCGCCTTGTCCTTATCCTCGCCGGGAATGATGATGCGGGCAAGCTTTTCAAGCAGGGGCAGAAGCGGGAAGATGATTATCGCAACGGCCAGCTTTTCAAGCATGTTAAACATGGCTATGCGCCTGACCATATCCGGCCATGCCGCCTCAAACCAGCTTTCGATCGGAAACAGCTTCCAGGTTATAACGAAGAATATCGCCGCAAAAATATTGAAAAGAACGTGTATCGCCGCGGTGCGCTTCGCATCCTTGCTGCCGCCGATTGAGGTGGTGACCGCCGTAACGCAGGAGCCGATATTCATGCCGAGGATCAGGTAAACGACCTGCCCGAGGCTCGTCACCGCGCCCGCGAGAGCGAGCGCCTGAAGGATGCCGACCGAGGCCGAAACGCTCTGCACCACGGCGGTGAAGAGAGCTCCCACGAGCAGAGCGAGCAGGAAGTTGTTTTGGAAGCTCAAAAGTGCGTTCGTGAACGCGGGTTCGCACGCGAGCGGCTCCATATTGCCCTTCATAAGCGTCATGCCGATGAAAAGTATGCCGAGACCCGCGAGGATGCTTCCGCAGTTGTTCACACTTTTATTCTTGATGAAAACGATCGCCGCAACGCCCACAAACGCGATTATCGAGGCAAACGATTCTATCTTGAGCGAGATAAGTATACCCGTTACGGTGGTACCGATATTCGCGCCGACTATAACGCCCGAAGCGCGGGAAAAAGCCATCAGCCCCGCGTCAACGAAGCCGACGGTCATCGCGGTCGTGGCGTTTGAGGACTGGATTATCGCCGTCACGAGCACGCCGATAAGCACGCCCATAAGGCGGTTGCGCGTCAGCTTTTCAAGAACCCCCTTGAGCTTTGCGCCCGCAAGGCTGCGAAGACCATCGCCCATCAGCCTTATTCCGTATAGGAAAAGCGCGATGCCTCCCGCTATGCCTGTCCAATTAGCTATCGTCATAGAATGAACTCCAAATCTTTTTTCGGTGCGAAGGCCGATTGAGCACGGCTTTCCATCGCCCCTTTATGCTGTAAATGCGCGAAAGCGTTAAATTATTGCATAACACCTTAAAGTTGTAAACAGCCGAACATTTACCCATTTGGCATTATAGCAGTATTCCAGCGTATTTTCAAGGATATTGGCATATTGGCGCCGATTTATCTGTTCAGGTGTCAAACATAGGTTACACTTCAGACCATTCGGTGGAACCAACCCCGATGCTGTCAAGAGAAGTGTGGAGATTTTCGAGCCTGTGAGTGCAGAGCAACCCGCCATCGAGGAGCCGCTTACCGTCGATAGTGTTGAGCCGGAATCCAATGACGCAAAACCGAACCGGAAAGTGCTCGCGGATTTCCTCGAGCCGGTCGTGGCCGCGCTCATGGAGCTTCACGGAGGCCGCAAACTCTACGGTGCGAACAAGGACAGCTTCTACGCTACCTATTACGCAAAGCTCGAAGCCTGTGGATGCCGAAAACTGCCTCCTTACTCATGCAGGCATACGACAGGCACGGCAGCAGCCGTGGACGCGCAGCTCTCGCTTCCGGTGGTGCAGCGGATCATGCGTCATGCAAGGATCACCACAACGCAAAGATATATCCATCCTGACCGTTCCGATGCGCTTGCAGGCGTAAATGCTCTCAATCCGCACATAAGCATTGTGCCCGACGATATCGGCGATTCTGAGGGTGCGGATGTAGGCAACGGTGTAGGCAACGCGAAAGAGGCCTTGTAGGCACCAATGTAAGTCATAGATTTAGTTTTATCAAAACCCCATCAAACTTTTACTCCCCGCGAGCGTTAGCGGACGGGATTATTTTAAGACACAAAAAGGGGCTGTTGCACAAGCAAGCAAAATGCATGCAACAGTCCCTTTCTTTTTGCTGTTTTCAGGTTTACATGCGAAACACATCTTGCAATGTGCGGAAATCAGGGGTGTTTTTTGTGTTTG
>JAFZJT010000179.1 GCA_017553815.1 Clostridia bacterium | reverse complement strand
TGTTCATTCTGAAGAATGCTCGCATGTTGAGCATTCAAAGGGATGTTCACATTCCAATGGGTATTATTACCAAACACAAGTCACGTATGGGGAATATGACGGAACCTACCATTACAGGATCGTGATCCGCAATAAGTATTGTTCGAAATGCCACCAACTCCTTTCCGCAACCGTAACCAGCGCTTCTCTTGAGAAGCACACGTTTGATTATCCGAATTGGCACTATATAAGTAGTAGCCATGTTGGTCACTATTCCACTCATTACTATACGTATGGCCGCGCATGTCTAATTTGTAACGCCTCATATACAAAACCTGAAAATGCGGGCTGTCGTCCAAACAACTGCATTGATCCTCAATAACAGTGATACCCGCGGAGACGGTTATCTGTGCTAAACGATAGCCGTCGCCCTTACAAGACAGGAGGTATACGATGATCCAAATTAAGCAGTTGTTCCGAAAACCGTTCAAGACTCTTTGGGGCGTTCTGCTCATTCTGATGGCAACCGCTATGCTGTGCGTCAGTCTGAGCCAGTTTATTTCATTTGTTTGGACGCGCGAATCTGTAGAAGCTCAATACGCCACCATTGCTCTGCCTACAAATAAGTATAAGATTGCAACAACAGAAGGTGAAGATGGGCGCACGACCGTCTCTTATTACGATTCTCAACCGCCGCAGGTAATGCAGTTTCTATCATCGCTTTCGACACAATTGCCAAATGAGATTCATTCGGAAGAAAGGCATAATTTGATAACGGGTTTTTGCAGCAAAATGAATCCGCTTAATTGGGCGGAATGCTATAATGAATCCGCTTTTACAGGCAATGCCGATGGAACGACCGTCATTTCAGAGTATCCATATACCTGCGCGATGATCGTTTTTAAGGCAACTGAAATCTCCGCTCCTTATCGGTTTGGTTTTTCTGATATTCCGCTCGAGGGAATCTTTGATAATCTATCGGAGCTTCCCGAACTCGCAATATCCAACGAGGGCTTTGCAGTCGATATAACGGGAACCGTCGAGAATGCGTATCTGCTTCACGAAGGCTTTGATGATCCAACCGGATATACGATTCGCTTGACCGTTCGCTGCGAAACGGAGGACATGCTTGCGGAGCTTGATCTGCGGGAAGGCGAACGATACCTTGCCTATGGAATGGATTATTTTGATTTGAACCGGGCGTTCAGGCAATCGATCGGTATGCTTGGTGACGGCGCTTATGAACGCTTTTCAACGGACAACATTCGGATGCTTACGCAGGAGGAAATTGACAGTCTGCCACAGAACGATCCTGCCGAAATGGAAAAACACGGATGGACAGAAAAGAGCATAGCGATTTATTCAGAGCCGGATGCAGAAAAAGCAACATACCTTACGCAATCAGAGCTTGACCAGATAGCAAGCTGTTCTCTTACAGTTCAATGCTCCCCGTGTTTGCTTGCATTCAGTACAGGGGGTGAAATCCAGCGGTTTGATGTAAACACTGGTTCGTTTTATACGATCACAACCAAAGAATTCAATTCTATGTACGCACGCGCTGGGATTGCGCACATTACAGGCTCGGTCGAAGAGTTTTTGGCGCAAGAGGAAAACGAGCTTTGGCGCGAAACAGCGAATGTGATCCAAATAAATAATCATGCGTTTCCTGTCATCGCAACCGACAATCTGATGAGCATAGCGCCATTCGGGTTACAGGAAGCTTTTCTTGCAGATGGGCGTGCGTTCTCGAAAAATGAATATATCGATGGAAGTGCCGTCTGCCTGATTTCCGAAACGCTGGCAGTCCAAAGCGGCTTGAACATTGGTGACAGCATAGCGATTAAGTTTTATGAAACCGACGAATATTTCCCAGGCGCGATTCCGTCCTCAAAATCCGCAAATCCGGAAGCAGCATTCTTTTCGACATATAAAGGGTTCAGCAGCGATGAGATTGAGTTTGAGATCGTTGGATTGTACCGTCAGAAGCAGGAATGGTCGGACGGACCGTATGCCTTTACGCCAAACACGATTTTCGTTCCCAAAGCAAGCGCAGTCGGTCAACCAACAGCCGGTGACAGCGGAATTTTCTACTCGTTGCTCCTGAAAAACGGAGCGCAGGAAAAAGTGGAAGAATATCTTGCTGAAAACGGGTATGCAGGGCTGCTTGCGTATTACGATCAAGGTTATTCAAATATTTCAGATAACTTGACCAAGTTCTTTTCTACCTCCATCAAGATCCTGTTGGTCGGAGTTGTCGGATGGCTTGTATTTCTTATCGTCTTCCTGTTTATGTTCCCCGCACAGCAAAAGACGGAAGCGGAGCGGCTATGGACACTCGGAGCACCGAAATCTTTGATTGTTCGCAATTATGTTTTAAGCGGCAGCGGGATTGCTCTGCCAGGCATAGTTCTTGGCGGTGGTCTGTCTTTTGTATTTGTTCAGACCATTCTGCAAAAGCTTTCGGAGCAGGCTGGCATAACGCTCGATACTGCCAAGGCGCCAGTTCTAATTTTTGGGCTTTTGTTGCTCCAGTTTGTGGTCATCATCTGTTTAGTGTTCCTGATTGCAAGGAACGCGATACGTCGGCTTTATAAATGAACCGGAGGATAATATGAGTATGCCTTATCTGTTGCGCAGGATGCGGCGCAGAAAGAAAATGTGCATTGTTGTGGGGCTCTCTGCACTGATTGCGGGGGTGTTGGTGTTTAGCTTTCACATAGGCAGCATATCCATGGCTCGACAAATCGAGGAAGTGATTGACAATTCTGTTGTCACCTGTGCGGTCACAAACCTAACCGGCACACAGCAGGAGGGACTTATGCTGCCGGATTGGGCGGCCAACCTTTTTCGGGAAACGACCGCGGAGAGCGTACATATTCCTCAAACGTCGTTCATGGATTATGTAAAGGATGTACGCATGAAGTTCTCCATGGAGGCCGATTCGCCCTATGGTAGCACACAGGTTTTCGGTGTAACATCTGTTTACGCGGATAAAAGCATCACACCGCAGGAAAATATGATCGAGTGGCTGAACGGCTTTGATGATTCGGTCTTTGAAAGCGATGCGCAAGTATGTGTAGTGTCGGAGGATCTTTATTCGCTTTTGCAGCAAAGCGATAACGTACAGTTGTCTTTGACTGTAAAAGCAAGAACCAATAAGGACCGAACCGCAGATTTGACGATGACGGTTGCAGGCGTCGTTCACGGAAAAAGCGGCGTGGTCTACTGTCCGTGGGGCGCTTCCTCAAAAGTCTGTTTGGAGCTGAACGGACACCTAAGCGTGGATTGTATTTCGGCGACAATCAAGGAAAACCGCCGGATCGAAGAGTTCAAGGCAAACTGCGCGGGCATCTATTTCGCTACTGTTGATACCCGTGGAGTCCCACAACCATGGGAAGCATCGCCTATCTATGATTCGTATCCATACGCACTTGAGGTATACGATAAGACGTTGAATGAAACCGTTGGAACATTGGAGAACGGGATGACGGTTTTCAGGATCTGTCAAATAGCTGTCGTTATACTTACTCTCGGTATGGGCTTCATTGTCGTGAACCTTTCGATCAAACACAGACAAAAGGAACTTGCGCTCCAAAATGTACTCGGACTGCCGTGCAGAAGCATTTATTCCGAAATATTTGTGGAGTTCATCATCGTATGCCTATCATGTCTTGCCTTCGGCGTTGCAGCTTTGGCCATCATATTCAGGGAATCTCCGCCTTGGATCTATATTTTCGCTGTTATTGCCGCAAGCTGTCTTGGCGTGATGGTAGGCGCAATACCCATACTGACGAACAAAGATATTCTTATGATGGCGAAAAAGGAATAAACAGTATCTGATTATCACCCAAATAGAGAAAGGAAGCATTATGGAAATCTTGTTGAACAATGTTTGCTACGAATACCGAAACAAGTACCGCCGCGTGGAAGCGGTAAGAAACATTTCTTGTCGGTTTGAGGCGGGTAAAATGTATGCCATTATGGGCGCTTCCGGCAGCGGAAAGACCACGCTTCTTTCAACGATGGCGGGGCTGCGTTTGCCTACCTCCGGTGAGATAACCGTTGACGGTGTACCGCTGAGCACTGCGGATCGCTGCAAGCTCCGACGGGAAAAGCTATCGGTCAGTTATCAGGACTTCAACCTTTTCCCGCTTATGACCGTATTGGAAAACACGATCTATCCGTTGCTGATACAAAAAAAGGATAAACAATCAGCAGAACGAACAGCAAAAGAAAAACTCGCTTCCGTTGGGATTACCGATGGAATGCATAAGCAGTTGCCCAATATGCTCTCCGGCGGCGAACAGCAGCGCGTGGCAATCGCAAGGGCGCTTGCAACCGGCAGCAAAATTATACTTGCGGATGAGCCGACAGGCAATCTCGACAGTGAGAACGGCAGGAATATCGTGGAAATTCTGAAACGTCTTGCCCATGAGGAAAACTGCTGCGTTGTTATCGTGACGCACGATCAATCGGTAGCCAATGAATCCGATGTTGCGCTGAGAATGCGCGATGGAAGGTTGGAAGATGAAATATCTTGATGCGATACGCTCGGTGGAGCGATCTCTCAATTTCAAACTTGAGATGGCTGCGACCATTGCCGTCTTTGTGTTCGGCTGTTGCATGGGGCTGTTATCTGAATGTTCTGATTCGCTGATCAGAATGAATTGGTGATGCATCTTATTAAAGAAAGAACTCTAAAATATGTAACCTGTTTGGATTGTGAAATCGTTGTATAAGTGAGCGGACGATGTGTAGAGGGTTGCTCTATATCAAAAACTCAAAGAAATATATTCAAGGAGGAAAAACTAATGTCTAAAAAGAAGAAATCTGTTTTCTGCCTGCTTATGAGTGCTGTAATGATTTTCAGTACGTCAATTGCGGCATTTGCTGCTCCTGTTGATGAAACACGGTACAACAATACCATTATGGCAAACAGCGTTGCATTTATTTCCGACAGCGGATTATTGACAGTAGATAATTGTTATAAAGGTATCAAAGGAACAACGACCAAGGGGGAGATTACGACGTATGTTGAGAAGAAAATCTTGGGATTATTTTGGACACGGGTTGACATTGGCCAACCTAATAATCAATGGTACGATGTCGCATATAGCTACTATTACGATTGTTCCCACACTTTCCAATTAAGCTCTCACGGCACATATCGCATCACGGTTCTTTATGTAATCTCAGGTTCTGGTGGAGAACCCGATACGATCACAAGAACCACAACTCAAACATATTAGAGTCTCATAAGGTATTAAATCGAGAACTGTGCGTTATACCAACATTAATGATAGGAGATAAAACCAAAAAACATGGGAATGTTACACGCTGTCAGCTTGAAACATTCCCGTTTTATTTTTGCAGCGAACCTATTGAAGCTGGACAGCTTCTACCAATCGAATTATAAAATCCAAATCATAATCTCCATAAACAGTTAAATCAAACGCATAACCGTCTTGCAACCATACAGCGATAATGCAGCCATCAGACTCATAAATCGTTATGTTCATACCCGACAGGTTAATTTCAGATATGATTCCGTGTTCATTATCCATGTGGACGCTGAGGTGATTTGTTATGCTTTGTGTCAGAAAAATATCGTCTCCATTCATGTTTTGATAATGCGTGAAACAGCTTGCTTCGCTTTCTCTTTTGGCAATCTCGATAAAGCCGCTGGGCAACTCTGTTAGTGCATAATGCTGCACAATCCCCTTTGATTTGGCTTCACCTGTGAAAAGATGAATACAATTATGATATGTTTCTTTGATGAAGCCAACGACAGCCGCTCGAACGGTCGGAATGCTGCAAGCGGTCAAAGTGATAAGCATAAGCGCAACAAATATCGCCGCCGCACGTTTAGGCACGGTGTTTGTCATTCTCCAAAGCCTGCTCTGTTCGGCTTTCGTGAGCTTGTTCATTTTGCGCGTAAAAGCATCAGAGAACGAATAGTCGATCTCGGATTCACTTTGCGGAATGTCCTCAAACTCGAGGGAAACCGCCTCCCTAAGTGCCGTTTTTAATGCATTGTCCGTCATTTTTGATCTCTCCCAAATAGTTGTTCTTGCAGAAGTTTCTTTCCTCGAACCAACCGTTGCTTTACAGTTGATACTTTGCAGTTCAACATTCTTGCCACGTCAGGTATGGATAGCTCCAATACAAAGTGGTAATATAACGCATCCCTGTATGGCTCCTTCATAGAAGCAATCGCTTCCGTGACACGTTTATACTCAATGTTGCTACAGATTCTTTCTACAAACTCGTCATCTGACAATTCAGCAACATTTTGCAGTTCCCTTTCATTGTCTGCATCAACAGTTGCCCGCTCACGCCGATGCTTGCGCAGATGATCCAACGCTCGGTGTTTTGTAGCTTTCAGCAGATAATTTCTTAAATCATTCGCGTTTTCAATCGTTCCGATCTTGGCCATGTGCTTTTTAGCAATTTTTATGAAGACGTCATGGACAATATCCTCGGCATCGGAAGCGTTGCCAAGCACGGAATGCGCTGTAAGAAGCATCTGCTTTCGGTAGTTCAAGTATATATCTTCGAATAGACGGCGATGAGATTCGTCATCTATAAAGCTCATATAAAGAAATAGCATACGCTCTCCTTGTGTCACACTATGAGCCTTCAAGAATACAACGTTTTGAGAAGGCAAACAGGTTACAATTAAAGATCAATTATTTTTTGGACGATAGTCATGTATTTGATCCACCGTTCAGTTTGTTCGGAAAGGTACTTTAGTCCACTTTCGGTTATTCGATAGACCTTGCGGTTTCGACCATGTACGGGCAGATAACTTACTGAAATATAGCCGTTTGCGACCAGTGTTTGAAGTAAGGGATACAGCGTTCCTGTTTTGATCTCACATTCTCCCTGAGTAATATCCTCAATCTTTTTTATAATCTGAAAACCGTACATTTCCTCTTTCCTAAGAAGGTTCAGAATCAGAAAATCAAACCGTACGTTCATGGTAGCTCCTTTTGATGCAATAGTGGATAATCTACTGTGGAATAATATCATAAACGCAGCTAATTTTCAATCGTTGAACAATATATATAAAAAACTTATGGAAGAGTTGTAACCTATTACAAGGTCGCTTTGATTGATGCAATCACTCGCTCAAATGATTGCGTAAGGGCAAATGATGGCAGTGAGGAAGTCACTTTTGAACTTTCCACTTCGTTTTTGTCAAAGACGATTGCTGATATTATTTGTGAGAATGAAGCAAAAGAGGTATTGAGCAAGACCTATAGAGAACCGATTAAGGTTTCAGGGTATTCGGGTTCTCAGGCTGCATCCTATGCAAAGCAATATGCTGATAGCTACAATTCGGCATACCCCCACTATTCAGCAGATTGCGCAAATTTCGTTTCGCAATGCGTTTATTGGGGTGGGCTTGGTATGAACGGTTCAAGCGTAAATGTAGGAATACATGATTCAACCACTAATTGGTATTGCATTTATATCAATTCAATATTGTGGATTCGCAGATATGCAGTAACTACGTCATGGATTCGCGTTTCTGATTTTAATGCCTATTTTAGCGGCATTGGAACAAAAACAACGAAGTCGACAATATCAGCGCTTGTAAGTGCCTGTGCCGTAGGAGATCCGGTTCAGCTTGCAAATAGGACGACTGGAACAGCTTACCATACTATCATTATATCCGGAAAGGATTCATCGACAGCTTATTTCTGCGGACATACGAACAGCAGAAATAATGTGGACGTGTACGACTACTTAGATCAAAATCAGGATAAATTCATCCTGTTTGATATTACCTGACAACAAGGAGGATTATTCAAATGAAGATCAAGAAATTCTTATCTTTGCTTCTTGCGCCCGTGATGATCGCCAGCGTTTTTTCCACAACCGCTTTCGCATCCGAATCCGAACTCCCAGTCAACGAAGCGATCATTGGCGGGGATAGCTCGGAGTCTCGGGGGCCTAACCCGCCAACATCGTTCTACAATTTGGGTGGGAGCGGTCGATACACGGCAACACTAATCGATTTGGCTGCTAATAGAGGGAGCTATACGAAGTACTATTTTGCCACAAGCACGGGCGAAATATACCTTAAGTTCGATTTGGAACGCTCAGGTACAACAACGAACAAAAATAGAGAACTGATCATGTATGTATATGAAAAGAAAACCGCGAGTGATACAGGCACTCTGGTTACCGCTGCAACGATTAACTTTACAACCGCAGAGTATACGACACAGCTTAAGTGTTATAATCTCGATACCAACAAGTTTTACTACTTTAGGTTCTTTAACAATTCGAACTCAAGTCCTGCGAGCAGTATGGATATTAGTGGTTCCATCATTATTGATGATACCTATATTTAACCCTTGATTGTTTCATGATGACATTGGCGGCAATCAATAATGCCGCCAATGTCACCTTAATATCACCTTAAAGGAGCGTATATTATGATTGGTTGGCTAAGATTCCAAATGAACGATGCTTCAGTTTGGGCATACTTTTTGCAAGTGTTACCCGTTAGTTTGATCGCAGGAATCGTTTATGCTGTAGTAAGATTCGTGAAAAGAAAACGCAAGGATTGTCCGATACGATTGTTGGACGAAACCATAACGTTTCTTTTTGTCTGTTATTTAACGGGTTTGATAAGCCTTGTTGTACTGCCGGTAAACTTTTGGTTGCATATTTATGACGGTATTTTTCTCGGATGGTGGAATGAG
This sequence comes from Clostridia bacterium, assembly GCA_017553815.1. The sequence goes on along the minus strand of JAFZJT010000179.1, from coordinate 4,464 downwards.
ATGCCGCCAATTTTCAGCTTTGGAGGGTTCAATTTAGTACCAACAATAATAAAAGCCTTATCCGGCGAGATTGTTATCGGAAGCTGGGTAAAAACAATGTTGATTGGCAACATTGCTATGTTTTTACCGTTGGGATTTTTTCTTCCCTTCGTTACGGAAAAGGTTAATAGAAAGAATATTTTTGCAGTGGCTGCTGTTGTTCCGTTTATAGCGGAACTCTTACAAATGATTTTTGGAAGAAGCTTTGATGTTGATGATTTGATCTGCAATTACATCGGTATTGTAGCAGGTTTCTTCGTCGGTCTTGCCATAAGAAACATCAAAGGGAAGAACAAAACGCCCGATGAACTGCTGATAGTGCGTTCATCGTCTAAAACAGCAGAGAAACAGCAGGAGAAACCCCAAATGAAAAAATGGATCAAAGTTTTGATAATTGTACTGGTGGTTTTGTTTATCTTTGTAGTCGCGTTTCTATGGGTACATGGATTTCAGATAACAAAATTTCTTCCAAGACGAGGATATGCATGACAGTATTCTTAACAACTTGAACAATTTACTACAAGGATATTCTGCGCAAAAGCCAAGCCGGATACGACATGGATTGATGCGAATTTGATAGATGATCGCGATTAAAAAATATTTAGTGCTTTTGTAACCTGTTTGGGGCAGTTATGCGTTGTATTTGTAGAAAGGGCTGTAAGACCTTTGCTTAAACGCAATAAATTGTGAAGGGAAGGTGTAACCTGTTCATCGGGTGGTATCGTTGTATAAGTAAAAGGACTACGGTTTATGGGAGGTGATGCCGCTATGATTGAGTGTCTCGAAAGCAGTGCAGTTAATCAGAACAAAAATGAATAGAAACGGAGGCGTTGCATGAAAAAACCTATTATTACATTGCTTATTGCAGCCGCAGTTGTAATTACTGCAATCATAATAGCTCTTGTAGCTCGCAGCCGCCGTATTCACCAAGGCGATGATAACGAATGGCTCAAGCTGAAGGAAATCGAGGCAATTACAGATTTCTTTGATGCGTCCATCAACAAGATGATACTGCGAGAAGGCGTTACGTCACCCGAATGGGCTGTATTTGACGATGTCGATCTGATTTCTGATTGGAACTTCTTTTTTGATAATGCCGAGGTCAAACAGGAAGGCAAGGTAATGGATAATAACTCGCATTCGAGCAACGGGGACGGAACCACTATGTTTGTAACGGCAATCAACGACGATGGCAAAAAGCTCTCACTCAGCGTGTATTATGATGATTCAAATGAGCGCAAGATGGTTATAGGAGGAGTCGTTTATACTGTAAAAGATTCATCAGGACTTCCGTTCAAGGGCACGTATTGGCGGGCAATAGAACGGCACGGAGTGACCACACCATGGGATTGATTTAAAATGCTGCTTTATGCCGTTCTCTCATTCGGTGATACCTGAACACTTTGAAAGTTCATGTTCAGATATCGAAAGCAAGGCCCCCCTCTCGCATCCTCCCGCACATCGTTTGTGACCTCGGCTGCCTGTAAATCGGTAGCCGAGGCCGCAGGGAGGAAAATCGGTTAATAAAGATACACGCCGATTTTTTCTGAGGTTGTAACCTGTTTGTCAACGATATGCGTTGTTAAAGTATAGAGAACTTTGGTGGTTCTTTTGCGGAATCATTCTGCGACCTACATTATGTGCAGGCTGCGTTTATAGAACTATGAACATTTGGAGGTGATGCCTATGATTTTATAGAGGTAATTGTTCTATCTCCTAAAAAACTCAAAATATAGAAATCTGAAAGGAGAGATTAAGATTATGAGAATCAGACGATTGATTGCAGCGGGATTGGCTGTCCTGCTTGCGTTGCCGATTGGGCTTTCAAACATATCCGCAGAAGCCGCAGAGGTGACGAACCAATCCGGTAACAACTCCGATTCGTACAAGAAAGTGACTGTCGATCCTGATACGGGTTATTCCATAGTCGAAACTGAAGACTATACCGCTGTTTTACCTAAAGGCGGTCGAGTCGTTTCCTATGGTTCTGATGAGTGTTTTTCTGAAATGCTGGAAGAAACTACTTATTCCCGCGACGAATATATTGTAGAGTTCGACAGAGCATGGACAGAGCAAGAGATGTATGAACATCTTGTGAGCGTCCATCCGGAACTGTCATCGGATGCAGCAAGAAGTATTGCCATACAGCTAACCGACAACATTGAAAAGGCGCAGGAAGCTGCGTTGCTTGGAAATGAAAAGAGCGGGGTGCCAACGATAATCAATCTTGGCAAAATAGTTGATGGCAAACTGGTGATGGATGAACCTAAGACTCCGGCGCTTGATCAATACACATCGATCATAAGCGAAGGCTGGTACGTAAATCCCCATTTGGAAAAGCATCAGCTTTGGTGTGACTATATCCAAAGATGGGAAGGGCTTGATTTATATCAGTCGAGCGATAGCGACCGTCTATTCGTTTACCAATGAGGTTTCGGTGTCCGTAGATGTCGGATTTAACGCATCCGGCGGCATCACGGCTTTGGAGGCGCTCAGCTTCGGCTTGAGCGTAAACGCTTCTCATACGGTAACAAGCACGATTACCAAAGGATACACGCTGAATGTTGGAGCATGGAAAAAGCACATGGTAAGACCGTATATTTACTCCTACGACGATCTTTACAGCGGAGTGTATCGGTATTATTGCTATAATGCTTATGACGATGCGTATTTCTATATACACGAGGATCGTGAGGCGATAAACAAGTACGAGATAGAATACGCGATACGATCATGGGTTAGAGAGAATACCGCGCATAATCCAAACGCGGCATCGCCCATTCCACCATTGAATTGGGAGTGGTAAGCGTTTCCCCTAAAGAAAGGACTGCGCCGAGCAAATAAGGTTATTCATTTGCTATCGGCATAGTGTTAGGCGCGGCGTTCTATAAGGAAAGCCGCGCCGATAGGATTTTTTACAGGATTATTCTGCGACCTGTTTTATGGGTGTATGATCATTCGACGGAGGCATACACCATGTAGGTTAAGCTATATTAAATTGCAAGAGGCTAAAGAGCATCAAAGGGAAAAACAAAACAATCAAGGATCTGCCGACATCGTGGTCATCGCCTAAAACGGCAGAGAAACAGCAGGAGAAAACCCAAATGAAAAAATGGATCAAGGTTTTGATAATTGTACTGATGGTTTTGCTTATCTTTGCAGTTATGTTTCTATGGATACATGGATTTCAGATAACAAAATTTCTTCCAAGACGAGGATATGCATGACAGTATTCTTAACGACTTGAACTATTTATGATAAGAATATTGTTATAAGAATAGCCTGTATGAATATTTGCATTATCGTATTTTATTCTTGATGCAGACTGAAAAGCAAATCGGGGTCAATAGTAAGATAAAACCCACCGTCACTGTCAGCGCACGGTGATAAACTTGAAAAATGCGCATGTGGCATCCAGGCGTTTTGCCTGGGTGTTTTTTTGCATCAAATAAGATGCTGTAATATCATATTCTTCATAAAATGGTACACGCCAAATGAATTGTTCTGCCTTTTGTATAACCTCCAACCATAATAATAGTGTTTTGACCGGCTATACTGATAAGAACAATATTAATTCTACGATAAACTTGATAGAGTTATAGGATATGCAGACGTTTTTTGACTCTACTATATCAGTATGATCCATGTACGCTCTTACAGTTAGTCTCCTCCCTCTGATTTAGTTTTCACGAACTTGGAGGAAGTTTAATGAGGCCCGCAGTAATGCGGTGCCGTGGGCCTCCTTCGATTGGATTTCAATCAAGAAATTCAATCGAAAGGAGAACCACATATCATGGATGAAAAACATCCGAATCACGCTGATCCGCGCCCAAAACGGCGCAAGGACAAAGACAATCCATACGAGATTTTCACAACCGGAGCCGGAACCAGTCTTGTTCGTTATTACATACGCTTCAAGGATGGGACAGGCTCCAATCATTGTTTAGAGATCGAAAAGGACTTGTTCGCTCTGCTGGACAGATTTGAGTTGGAGGATCTTCGGCATTTGAATGAGGTGGATAAGCACTATGAGCATTCCGAACTGACCGAAGCCACGCTGAATGAAAGGGCATTTCTAACTCCGTCCTCTTTGGAAACCATCGTGAGCTTCCGGCTTGAATGTGAGGAGCTGCATAGAGCCATCGACCGTCTGCCAATCGTACAGCGCCGCAGATTGATCCTTTGTTATTTCAGTGAGTTGTCACATGAGCAAATCGCTAACTGGAAGGGTGCAGCCGACAGGCGATAGAAAAGTCGGTAAAGGCTGCCATGAAGAAATTAAAAATATATTTGAACTAATGGGTTGCAAAATGCCCGATTAGTTAAGAAACGGGGCTGTTGCACAAGCAAGCAAAATGCATGCAACAGTCCCTCGTATAATGCTGTAGTAGTTTTTATTGTCCCTCTCCACGGACATGTGCTACA
>JAFZJT010000178.1 GCA_017553815.1 Clostridia bacterium | reverse complement strand
GGAAGCCTTCTTTGCGGAAGCGGCAAGGCTCTTCTCGCGAAGATAGTCAAGCGCCTTTTCGATATCGCCATCGCTCTCCTTGAGAGCCTTTTTGCAGTCCATCATGCCGGCGCCGGAACGCTCACGAAGCGCCATTACGTCTTTTGCGGTGAATTCCATTGAATTTTCCTCCAATTATAATAACAAATTTTACAACGAAAGGGAGCGACAATATCTCCCTTTCGTGAATTAACGGAATTAGAAATTATCTTCCTCGTCGTTATCAGCGGGTGCTTCGCCGCCGATCTCAACTGCGGAGTCGGTCATCTGAACGCCCTGCTTGCCTTCGAGAACTGCGTCAGCGATCTTGGACGCGATGAGCTTAACGGCGCGGATAGCGTCGTCGTTGCCGGGGATGACGTAGTCAACGTCGTCGGGGTCGCAATTGGTGTCGACGATAGCAACGATCGGGATACCGAGGGTGCGAGCTTCGAGAACGGCGATGTGCTCCTTGCGGGGGTCAACAACGAACATGCAACTCGGGAGCTTCTTCATCTCGCGGATACCGCCGAGGTTCTTGAGGAGCTTTTCACGAAGCGCGCAGAGCTGGATAACTTCCTTCTTGGGAAGAAGGTCGAAATCGCCGTCCTGCTCCATCTTATCTATCTGGTTGAGCTTTGCGATACGGGTCTGGATAGTCTTGAAGTTGGTGAGCAGACCACCGAGCCAGCGCTGGTTTACGAAGAACATTTCGCAGCGCTTTGCTTCCTGCTCGATGCTCTCCTGAGCCTGCTTCTTGGTGCCGACGAAAAGAACGGTGCCGTCGCCCATTGCAACGTCACGAACAAAGTTATAAGCCTCGTCGATTTTCTTAACGGTCTTGGAAAGGTCGATGATGTAGATGCCGTTGCGCTCGGTGAAGATGTATTCCTTCATCTTCGGGTTCCAGCGACGGGTCTGGTGACCAAAATGCACGCCTGCTTCGAGAAGCTGCTTCATAGAAATAACTGACATGATTAAAACCTCCTGTTTTTGATTTCCGCCCCGCGCTTCATCTTCCAAGGGAACCCCGTTTGAGGCACAGCCCCCGGAATCGGCGCGGGTGAGTTATTTCAAGCCTTTTTATTTTATCACAATGATGTGGCGCAATCAAGCGTTTTTAAAGCATAAATCACGGTTTTTGAATATATATTCATTCTTTTTCTCATTCGGCGTCATTCCCCGTCCGTTTTTTTCGCCCTGCGCTCCTTTGCGCGCGCAAGAAGCCTTTCGTAAAGCGAGGTTATGTTCTTCTGTTGCCAAAACATGATGAGGAAGAATGCGAGAAGCGGTAGAGTGAACAGCGCGGCGGAGAGAAGGTCGCCCCCGATGAGCTTTTTGCCGACGGCGCAGAGCGTGAGAATGGTTGGTATGCATCCCGTTGCGACGGCGAGCATGAATGCGGAAAACTTGACCTTCGTTTTTGCGGCGGCATAGGGTATCAGCCCGTTGGGGAGCATCGGGAACGTGGTGGCGAGGAACACCATGAACGCCGGATGGTCGGAATCGAGTATCGCGCGTTTTTTTGTCTCACTCTTTTCATTGACCTTCTTTTGTGAGGGAAGCAGCTTCTCAAGGCTGTCGCCGAGCTTTCTCGCGGCAAGGAAAACGACCGCGCTTGCGGCGTTATATCCGAGGAAACCGATGAGGAACCCACGCCAAACGCCGAAGATGACGCCCATCGCGATCTGTATGGGTATGCTCGGAAGGAAGATCGTTATTATCTGTATGAATTGCAGAAGGAAGCCGATAAAACAGCCCTTGAGATTTGTGAACTGCGCAAGATACTCCTGAACATCCCCGCCGTCGCCCTTTGCGATCAGGTCGATAACGCCCGGAAGCACGCTTTCGACAGAAAAGTACACAAGAAGCAGAACCGCTGCAATAAGCGCCGCCTGTATGACTGTCTTTAGTATTTTATTTCGTCTGATACTGTTCTCAGCCCTCAAGATTTATCCTCTTTGCTATCTCGAGCCCCGTCGGCGTCACGGCGAGGCCGCCCTTTGCCGTTTCGCGAAGATCCGAATTCATCATTTTGCCAACGCTCTTCATCGCCGAGACCACCTCGTCGAACGGGATGATGCTCGTTATGCCCGCAAGCGCCATATCCGCACAGAGCACCGCGTTTGCCGCGCCCATCGCGTTACGCTTTATGCAGGGGCATTCAACGAGCCCCGCAACGGGGTCGCAGACGAGACCGAGTATGTTTTTGAGCGCGACAGCCGCCGCATCGAGCGCTGCCTTGGGTGAAGCTCCGCAGAGCTCGGCAAGCGCCGCCGCCGCCATCGCGGATG
>JAFZJT010000177.1 GCA_017553815.1 Clostridia bacterium | reverse complement strand
GGCGGGCGAGGTAGCAGAAGTTGCGAACGCTCTGGGGAGCGAGGTCGGGATACAGCTCGAGCTTGATAACTCCGCCGTTTTCCATGGTGATGGTTGCGTAGACCTTGTTCATATACTTATCTCCTTCGGTTGTGGTAGCGGGTGCGGTAGTGGGTGCTGTTGTGGGTGCGGCGGTTGGCGCATCCGTTGTTTTGGCGGGCTCGCCCGTGGTACTGGTTTGCCGGGCGCCGTCCTTCGGCGTGCAGGCGGCTATGCCGAGCGCGAGAAACGCGCCGCAGAGAATAAGAGCAAGAAGCTTTTTCATTTGGGTTCTCCGTTCTTTAGCGTTTGTATCCGATTTTGCCGCAAACCGCGACGTATACAGTATAATGATTTTTCGGCGTCTTGACAACTTGTTGCCGATGCGCGAAGCTCAATCGGCCGTCGGCGCAACGGGCTCTGTTTCGCCTTCGCCGCCGAGGGGCGCGCCTTCTTCAGTTTTTTCGCTGTTTCGCGCCTTTTTCGCGGCGAGATTTGCATGGACGCTCTCAAGCCCCGTCAGCGCGCAGAGCATTATGACGGGCACAAAGTTTGAAAAATACCGCCACCTTGCCTCCCAGAGGAGGAAGAATACGAACACTCCGAGAAGCGCGAGCCTCGGCGCGAGTATGCGAAGGGTCGTTCCCTTGAAGAAGGCGTCCGAAACGCAGGAGGCGATGAGAAGCAGATACATCGCGGCGAGCACGGCGGTGCAGAGATGCTTGTAGACCTCCCTCTGCACGTTGTCGTTTTTCAAAAGAAAGCTGTGCAGGAAATTATCCTGCTCGTGGGGACAGCCGAGGCAATCCGAAAGGCCGTAGGTGCCGTCGTTCCAAACGAGGTCCAGCTTGTTGCCCCAAAGCTTGAACAGCCCGCCCACGCCGAGAGCGTTCACACGCTCTTTTATCCGCTCCGCAACGGCCTCGGCGCGCTCGTCGGGGTCCTCAAAGGATTTTGTGAACTCATAATCGGCGCCGTTGTAGCCGCCCCAGTTAGCAAGCCCCATCATTATCCAATGGGTGAGGGGCATCCGCTTCTTCCGCGCCTGCTCCTCTCCGATATGATGATGGATAACGGCGGTTACGGCGAGCATCACAACGAGCGTCAGCGCGGCGGCGATGGCGGCGAGGGGGAGCCGGGTTTTCCAATCGGAATAGAGCATCCCCTCGATGACGACCGCGATGAGCATTATGACGACGGTCGCCTTTATCCCGCAGCCGATTGCGCAGGCAAATCCCATCAAAACGAAGCAGGCGAGCTTCTGCAAGCGGTTTTCCTTATCCCTCGCAAGAAGCCAAGCCCTGAAGATGAGCGCGGGAAATACCATCGTAAGTGCGTCGGTATAGAAGGCGGGCGCGATGAAATAGAAGGGCAGGCTTATGAAAAAAAGGAAAAGGGCCGTCATCCTGCCGCGAATGCCGAAGAGCCTTTCCGCCGAGGAGGCGGTCAGCGCGATAGTGGCGAGCGAAAGCAGCGAATTGAGCAGGCAGGCGGCGAAGAAGAAATCGGTCGTTCCCGAAAGCTTCACCAGAGCGAACCATACTCTGAAGAGGACGAGCCCGCCGAAATTGTTGTGAAACATCGCGAAGTATTCGTAATAAGTCGGGAAGCTCCCCGTGTTCACCCATTCGGAGGCGCCGCCGAAGAGCGCGTCGATATCGTATGCGGGGGTATAGCGAAGCGGGAAGGAGAAAGCGATTTGCGCGGCGAGCATGAAAACGAGAAAGCCCGCCGTGATGAAGCGGCTGTACTTTTTGAAGAAGGCCTCGCGCCGACCTATGAGCCGCCAAAACAGCACCGTTACGGCGAGCGCGGCAAGCGTTCCCACCGAAAGATACAGCGGCGAGTATTCATAATAGCCGCCCGAAAACAGCCACGCCGCCACCCAAAGAAAACAGCAGGCGACGAGCGCGCAGACTATCTTTGAAATAAAGTCCGAAGCCTTGAGCTTCACGCAGAGTTCCCCCTTTTTATTTTTCGATACTTCATTTTACCTTTTTTATTCCGCGCCGTCAATACGAACGGGCAGGGCAATAAAAAACCGAGCGAATTGCTCCGCTCGGCGGTCAGTCAGGCGCCTTTATCTAATACTAAGCTCTAACTAAAACCGGACTTCTTGCCGGTTCTTTTCCGCCCTGCCTTCCTCTCTCTTCGTTCAACGATACTCCATATCGCCTCACTTCGTTCGACATCGGCAGGACGAAAAACTCCTCGGCAATTTAATCCGCTTTTAATCAGAGCTTAGTATAAGCACCTCCACGCCGTCGTCGACCAGTATCATCTCGAGGGCGGTGCAGGCGGTGAGGTCGATGGAGGTGAGCGCGTTTTTCTTGCAGTTCAAATGCGTCAGGCTGTAGCACCGCTCGAAGGTGAGCGAAGTAAGCGCGTTATTATCGCAAACGAGCGTGGTGAGCCGCGTATGGCCCATGAAACCGAGCGCCGTCAGCCTGTTTGCGGAGCAGTATAGCTCGGTCAGCTGCTTGTTTTCGGAAAGGTCGAGCTCGCTCAGCTCATTATTCTGCACCGAAAGATTCTGGAGCGAAGGGCACGAAGAAATATCGAGCTCCGTCAGCGAATTATCGGAGCAGTCGAAGAAGGCGAGGAAGGAAAGAGTCGAGGTATCGAGCTCGCTCAGAAGGTTTTTCGAGCAGTCAACGCTGATGAGATGGTTGCCTGTATTGGCTTCGTCGACGGGGAAGATGAGCGCCGACAGCTTGTTTTCGGAGCAATCGAACCATTCAAGAAGGGAGAGCGGCGCAATATCGAGCGACGTGAGCTTGTTTTTTGCGCAGTTCAGCGATTCAAGGCGCGTATTGTTTGAAAGCTCAAGCTCCGTAAGCTCGTTGCCGGAGCAGTTAAGAATACTGAGCGCGGTGCACTCGGAAAGCTCAAGCGAATCGAGGCGGTTTCCGCTGCACTCAAGCCAACTCAACGAGGCGGGAAGGCGCAGCTCGGTGAGCGCGTTGTTTGAGCAGCGGAGCGTCGAAAGCGAGCAGAGCGAAAGATCGAGATCGGTAAAGCCGCAGTCCGCGCAGGAAAGCTCGGTGAGAGGGGCGTTTGCTGAAAGCACGAGCTTTTTGAGCGCGGGGTTGCCGTCCGCGGTCAGATACTCAAGACGGGAGCAGTTCAAAACGTCGAGGCTTGAAAGCGCGTTGTTTGAGCAGATAAGAGTAATAAGCTCGCCGCAGGAAGAAGGGTCGAGCTCCGCAAGCTTATTTTGGCCGCAGTCGATATAATAGAGCCGCGAACAGCTTGAAAGGTCGAGCTCCGTGAGCTCGTTTCCGCTGCACACAAGATTCGTAAGCACGCAGTCCGAAGGTAAAACGAGCGAGGAAAGCCTGTTGTCCCGGCAATCCAGGTAATTGAGGATGGGGTTCTTGGAAAAATCGAGCTCGGTTAGCTCGTTTTCATAGCACTCGAGGTACTCAAAAAGCGGACAGCCTGAAAAATCGAGCTCCGTGAGCCTGTTTTCGTTGCATATAACGCCGTACAACTTAGGGCAGAGCGAAAGATCGAGCCGCGTAAGCTCGTTTTCGTTGCATGAAAGCCCCCAAAGCATCGGGAAGGGCGAAAGATCGAGCTCCGTAAGCCCTATCGCATCGCATTCAAGCACGGTGAGCATCGTGCAGTCGGCAAGGTCGATGAGCTTTACGCCGTAGTTTCGCCCGCAGCTCAGAGCCGTCAGCTCGGAGCATCCGCTCAGCCGTATCTCGCTAATGCCGTTTCCGATGCACTCCACGCTCTGCAGCTTGGAAAAGCCCGAAAGATCGAGCTCGCCGACGAGGTCGCAGTCGTAGGCGGCGAGCCACTCCAAGCGCATTTCGCCATCCGCCGTTACAAAGCCCAGATGATCGCGCCAGGACGACGGATCATCCTCGGAATAGACTCCGAAAAGCTTCTTGCCGTTGCTTTCGCCCTCATCATCGGTTTGGGCGAAGAAGCTGCGAAGCGCCTGCAGCTCGTGCTCGGCGTAGGGCGTCGGCGTGGACGTGGGCGCGGGAGTCGGCCTCGGGGTCTGCGTCGGGGAGGGGATGATCGAGGGCGGCTCGCTCACCTGCTCTGTGGGCTTGGGGGTGATGAGAGGCACGGGGCCGCCCTTTATCGCGCAGGCGGAAAACGCCGAAATGAGCGCGAGCGCGAAGAGTGCGGCAAGGGCGCAAAGGACGGGTTTTTTCATTGAAGGCTCCTTTTCGTTCGGGGGTATTGGCAAAGCCGAAGCGATTATTCTTAACCGTAATTGACCGCTGAATGCTTAATTCACCTCAGTATCAGCTCCACGCCCTCATCCGTTTTGATATCGACAAGGCTCGTGCATTCGGAGCAGTTTATCTCGGAAAGGAAATTGTTTTTGCAGTGCAGCGATTCGAGCGCGAAGCAGCGGGAAACGTCGAGGAACACAAGGCGGTTGCCGCTGCAGTTAAGCTCGCAGAGCGAAACAAAGCCGCGCAGATCGAGCCTTTCGATAAGGTTGGAGCTGCAGTAAAACATGCACAGAAGCTGATTGCTGCTGAGATCGATCTCGGTAAGCAGGTTGCTGCTCACGTCGAGGCTTGAAAGCTCGGAATGCCGGGGAAGCTTTAGCTCCGTAAGCTGATTGCTCGAGCAGTTCAGATTCCAAAGATTTTCATTGGCGGAAACGTCGAGCTCCGTAAGCGCGTTGTTTGCGCAGTTCAGATTTCCCATAGTGTCGCAGGCGGAAAGGTCGAGCGAAGCGATGGCGTTTGAACTGCAATCGAGCTCATAAAGCATACCAAAGCTTGAAAGCGCAAGCTCCGTAAGCCTGTTTCCCGCGCAGTTGAGGGAGAATACGCTATCGGAGGAAGGAAGCTTGAGCTCGCTCAAAAGATTGTTTTCAACGGAGATATTGTTCAGCTCCCTGCAGAAGGAAAGGTCCAGCTCCGCGATGCGGTTATCGGCGCAGTTTATCGATGAAAGCCGCGAACAGGCGGAGAGGTTCAGCTCGGTAAGCTCGTTGCCGCTGCAGGCAAGGAAGGTCAGATTGGGGTTGGAGGAAACCGAAAGCTCGGAAAGGCCGCAGTTCGCGCAGGCAAGGATTTCCAAATCGAAAAGCTCCGAAATATCGAGCGCGCCGAGCTTCGGGTTGGAGTTCACCGAGAGATAGCGGAGCTGTGCGTTGTCCGAAACGAAGAGCTCCGTTAGCTCGTTTTCGTCGCAGACGAGCTGATCCAGCCCCGCGGAGGCGGACGCGTTCAGCTCGGTCAGCTTATTCTTCGAGCAATCGATTTGGTTGAGCGCGTTCGACGGGTTGGAGGAGAGCTTGAGGGAGCGCAACTCGTTTTGACTGCAATGGAGAACGGTCAGAGTATGGTTCTTTGAAAGGTCGAGCTCCGTCAGAGCGTTTTCGTTGCAGGAAAGCCACTCCAACATCATGTTTCTTGAGGTGTCGAGCGAAGTGAGCCTGTTTCCGTCGCAGTAAAGATACGCGAGCTCGGGGCAGTAGGAGAGCTTGAGCTCGCTTAGCCGGTTGTTACTGCAATGAAGCTCATTCAGCAGCGGGCAGGAGGTGATATCAAGCTCGGCGATGCCGACGTTGTTGCACCGCAGAGTAACGAGCTTTTTGCAGGCGGAAAGGTCGAGCTCCTTCAGGTCTTCATTCCACTCGCAATCGAGCAACGAAAGCTCGGGGCAGGAGGAGAGGCCGTGCAGGGACACGAGGCTGTTTCCGAAGCATATAAGCTCGCTTAGCGTCGCGCAGTTTGAAACGTCTATCTCGGTGAGTAGGTTTCCGCTGCAGTTGAGCGAACTGAGCCGCGAAAAGCCCGAAACGTCGAGGCTTCCCACGAGCCCCATATAGGGGAGGGAGATATTGTAAAGGTGGATTTCGGAGCCCGTTTGTATCCAATCGAAGACTCTGTCCAACTTCATGGGGTCGTCGATACCGCCGTAAGCTTCCTTCACCTTGGCGCGGTTTGAAACGCCCTCCTCATCGGTCTGCTCGAAAAAGGCTTCTATCGCCGCAAGCTCGATCCCGTCATAGCGCGGCTCCTCAGTGGGATCGGCGGAGGGGGACTCGGTCGCAAACTCCATCGGCGTCGGATTCGGGGAGGCGGACGGGTCGGGGTCGAACGGGGGCGGGTCGGTTATCGCCGCGGTGGGCTTGGGCGTTATGAGCGGAACGGGATAATTGTGCATGGCGCAGGCGGAAAGCGCGATAAGCGCGGTCACGGTGAAGAGGACGCTTTTTTTCATAATGGACTCCTTTTCTTTTTATTCGCTGACGGCGAAAACCAGAGCTCAGCCGTTCGTTGCGTCAGTCGGTACCAATATTATGATCACATCGTCATCGTTTTCGGCAGTCCCAAGCGGCGCGCTTTCGGATAGGATTATCCGGCTCAGCCTGTTGCCGGTGCAGATAAGGCACGCAAGATCGCCGCACATCGAAAGATCGAGCTCTTTTAGATCGTTTCCGCCGCAATTGAGATAGCTGAGCCGCGCACAGGTCGAAAGATCGAGCTGTGTCAGCTCGTTTGCGGACAGGAGGAGATGCTCGAGCTTGGAGGCGCTCGAGGGCAGCTTCAGGCTTGTAAGGCGGTTGTTTACGCAGCTGATGGAGCGCAGCTCGGGGCAGCTTGAAGCGTCGAGCTCGCTCAGAATATTGGATGAGCAGCTAAGCTGCTGCATGAGCGGGCAGGCGGAAAGCTCGAGCTTATCTATGGCGTTGTAGTCGCAGCAGAGCTCCGTAAGATTCGGGCAGAAGGAGATATCCAGCTCGCTCAGCACGTTCATGGAGCAATCCAGCTTTTCAAGCTTCGGACAGCATGAAAGATCGAGGCTTTCTGCCCCGCAGTAGCTGCATTGAAGCTCGGTAAGCCCCGCAAGATCGGAAATATCCGGCAGGGGCGCGCCCTTCACGGCAAGGGAGGGCTCGTCGGGCATGAGGAGCACCCACGCGCCGTTTCCGCTTATGCAAAGCGAGGAGAGCGCAAAGCAGCCGTCCACTTTCAGCTCGCTTATCGGGTTTGAGCTGCAGTCAAGCTTCGTGAGAAAGCAAAAATCCGTCAGATCGAGCTTGCCAACAAGAGCGCAATCGGCGATATTGATCGCCTTAACATGCTCAACGCCGCCCTCGGTGCTCCACTCGATGCCCCAATTCCATGTGTACGGACTGTTCGGGTCATAAACAGCGCTCAGCTTCGTGCCGTTTTTAACGCCGCTTTCGTCGGTCTGCTCGAGGAAGGCGCGGAGCATGTCGAGCTCGTAGCCGTCGTAGACCGTGGCGGGAAAACCCTCCGTAGGCAGGGGCTCGGGCGTCGGCGTTTCGGTTGCGGGCGTGATCGGTGCGGGCGTGTCCGCCGCGGAGGGGATGATCGGAATGGGGCCGCTTACCGTGACGCAGGCGGAGAAAGCGAGCGCCAGCGCAAGCGCAGCAAGAGCTAAAATATGCATCGGAAAGCTTTTCTTCATTGGCGTATCCCTTCCCTTACGGTGTTGTATTAAAAGCGCAAGCCGTGGTTTGCGCCAAACGGACAATTTTATTCCAATTTATATTTTAACCAGTTGCCGCCGCATTGTCAACTCTTCGCCGTTCACACTAAAAAGGACCTCCCGCAAAAACGGGGGGTCCTGCGCGCGAAACGGACTTATCGCGCGCCGCTTAATACCGAGCTCAGGAGGGGGGGCGGCTCAGTACGTAAGCCATTGGGAACCTTGGCGCGCTTCGCCCTGCGTGAAATGAACCTCGAAGGTCAAGCGGGGCTTGTGGCTGTAGAGCGCCTTTTCAATGGAGGTGGGGGAGCGCCTGAAGAACTTGGGAAGATCGGCGCAGCCCCCGGAACAAGACTCGTCTATGAACGCATCCAAGGGGGAGCATATTTCGCTCTCCACCGAATGCGCCGCTTTATAGACTTGCGCAATATCGATGAAATACATTTTCGTAACGGCCCCCGCTTCTCCGTATTCAATGGGGGAGAGGGTGCTTATTTTCGCAAGCGGCGCAGGCGGGAATTGGAGGGTTTAAAGCTCGTTCTTCTCCCGCCCGACCATGCCTAGACGGACGGTCAGATTGCCGTTGCGGCAGCGAAGAGCATCCAGAAATTCCTTTTCCTTATCGCTCTTTTTGAGAATAATGCGGTAACAGAGCTCATACATCGTGCCCATATTCACGGTCTTGACGTGGCGAAGCTCCGCTTTCTTCGCGTAGGAGGCGAAGAGGTCGTCAAAAAGGCCGTTGTAGTTGAGATCCTCGGGGATGGTGATGCGAAGCTCCTGCTCGCGGCTCGAGATGCTCCCAAGCCCCGCGATGCTGACGACGGCGAGCGTGAGGGCAACGAGCACGAAGCCGATCACAGCAAGGCCGATGAAGCCCATGCCCAGCGCAAGGCCGATCGCCATGCTGAAGAAGATGAAGAGGATCTCCCTGCCGTTGCCGGGCGCGCTTCTGAAACGAACGAGGCCGAACGCGCCGAGCACGGCGACCGATGCGCCGAGATTGCCGTTGACTATCATTATAACGATGGTAACGAGCAGGGGCAGCACGGCGAGGCAGATGGTGAAACTTGAGCTTTCGGCGCAGAGCGCCTTGAAGGTGAGGGCGATAAGAACGCCCAGGATTATCGCCATTCCGAGCGCAATTGCTACGGAAGAGAGGGAAAAGGTTCCTGCGTGGAAGAGGCTTGTCAGCATCCCATCACGAATTAAATAACTCAGCATACGAGAAGTCTCCTTTCGGTTTTGATATCGTCCTCGGGAAGCGCAACCGCGCTCCAGTTCCTTTGGCGGTGCACTATCTGGGATGAAAGATCCCATTTGCCAAGCTCTTTTTTATAAATGTTGCCGTATTTTGAAAACGACGTCGGATAGAGCTTGAGCTCGGAAAGTATTCGGGTGAACCAGATCGGCGCAGCGCCCGAAACCTTGCTTTCCATAAGATAGTAGCCGTCCTCAAGAAGCTTTTCGCCGTGATCGCCCGTGTCGAGGGCGATATCCTGCCGCCTTGAGCGAACGTTTTGATCGAAGGTGACTCGGAACTCGCCGTCCTCGATGCCGAAAAGCGCGATGCGGTCGTAGGCAAGGAAGATGCGTGGGGAGAGGTCGTAGCGGGCGAGGAAGAAGTCGAGCTCGTTCATTATCTGCGAATTTATCGCGGGGCGGATGCCGTGCACCGTGTAGCCCATCGCCTGATTCAGCGTCATCGGCTCGCGCCGCTTGGTCACGATGCGGTCGCATTTCTTCTTTATTTCAAGAAAGACCGTGCTGTTTTCGTTTGCAACGCCGTAGCTCCGAAGCCTCAGCTTCTCCTTGTAGGCGGGCTTCTCGATGGAGCGTCTTATAAGAAGATCGTCCGCTGTGTCGTAATAGATATTGCATATCGTGTGCAGCCCGTATTTATCCTCCTTCATGTGCGCTTCAAGGCGCTTGCGAAGCTCAAGATAGATATGCTCGGGCATCAGGTACTTCTTTTCATACCTGCTGAAAACTGTCTGTATCATATTTTTACCCCCGTTACTTCGTCTTTTGCTTCAGTTCAAGGGTCAAGCCGTCGCTGACGACGGTCAGCCTGCCGAAGCGGGTCTCGTAGACCTCGGTGCCGAAGCTCTTTATAAGCTCAAGCGTCTTCGATTCGGCGGGGTTCTTGTCGGATGAGCAGATAACGGCATACTTGGGGCGGGTCGTTGCGAAAAGCTCAGAGAGCGCCGCGTTGTAAACGCCATGGTGCGGCACCTTCATAAAATCGCATTTTTCGGCATTGCCCGCAGAGAGCCAATCGCGAATGCGGGTCTTTTCCGCGTCGCCCATGAAAACAAGGCGGTTTTTGCCGTGGGTCACGGTGGTGATCAGCGAGCAGTCGTTGTCGATCTCCATGCCCGCGATAAGCTCGGGGTAGACCGAGGGCGCTTCGATGAGCACGTGCGCCGTGCCGAGATCGAACTCGACGTTTTCGCTTATCTTCTCGGGTGTGATCTTTGCGGCCTCGAGCGCGTCCATGAACTCGAAGTAATCGGTGACAACGCCCTCGTAGTCGGGCAGGATGACCCTGTCCACGGGGAAGCGCTCAACGAGCGTGTCCGCACCGCCGACGTGATCCTTGTCGTGGTGGGTGATGATGAGGGCGTTCACGCGGCTTATGCTGTTCTTCGTGAGAAACTCAACGAGTTCCTCGCCGTCGTCCTCCTCGCCCGCGTCGATAACGAGGCAGTTTTCGCCCGTTTTGAGAACGATGGAGTCCGCCTTGCCTATCTTTAGTACGGAAACGGTCAGCGGCTCGAGCTTCTCGGCGTTCGCGGGGCTTTCGGAAACGGTGCAGGAAACGAGGAATTGCATCATCAGCGAAAGCACCAATATGACTGCGGTTAATAACGAGGTTTTTCTTTTGTTCATAACTAAACACTTCCTATTCTTTAAGCTTACTTCGGCGGTCGACCGATCGCGCGTTCATCGCGCTTTCACCATGCTAATGGAAATCCTCGGTAAAATATTGCACGGAATGCCATATATTTTTTAAAAAAAGACAGAGAACAAAGTTTGATGGGAACAAAATGCCGGATCGTGCGCTGAAAAAGCCCCGAAGTCATGCGAAAAAAGCCTTGAAGCTTCGCGCAAAAAAAGGTATAATCAAAGGTGAATATATTTAAAGGGACAAAAGCGCCGCCCGTATTCCAAGGAAAAACCAAGGAGGAAAAAAGATGAAATATTCGAAAAAGCTGAACGGCTTCTATGAGGAGGGCTACCACTACTATATCGAGATAAGGGATGAAAGGCTGACCGTTCGCGACTATCGGCGGGCCGTTGCGCTTGAAACGACTATAAGCTACGACGCGGAGAGTATCGAGCGCACCGAGCTTGCTTTGGCGGACAACGTGCTTTCAAGAGCGGCGGACGGAAGCATGATGACCGAGATAAAGTCGCTTCATTACGACGGCGGCGAGCTGAAAATGCTCTACTACTACACGATAATGGGCGAAACGCTCTACACGCTCAAGAAGGTCGAAAAGGGCCCGTTTGACCATATAATGATCCGCGATACCGAGTTTTTGCAGGCGCTTCAGGGCAAATGGACCGAGTATCTTCCGAACGGCAAAAAGGGGAGCGCGATGGTGATTGCGGGCAGTAATCTGAGCTGGATGGGCATGGGTCCCTTCGCGTTCCACGCGATAAGCTGCGTTACCTCGCCAAACACCGTGCGCCTCGTTCCCGCAAACCTTATTGACAGCGATTTCGGCGGCTTCACGAGCGTGGAAGTTGAGAAAAACACGCTCTCAACGCGCATGATAATCCACGACGCCTCCGCGCCGCTCTGCGTTTTCATGCGGCAGAACGACCTCAAAAGGGGCGACGAGGTGCTCGCCGAACGGGACGCGGATATAGTTACCTCGATTTTCGGCGTAAGGCCGAAAGTGGACGAGCCGCCGATGCGCCCAGATGGCCCGATGACGGTGATGACGGCCGTGCCCGAGGCGAAAAAGCCCCGCTTCTGCCGCGAGTGCGGCTATGCCTTCGGGGAGAAGGATTATAAATTCTGCCCCGACTGCGGCGCGAAAAGGCAGTAGGCCGCTTGGTGAATAGTATTTAGTAGTTTGTGCTTAGTGAATAGGGAAAATCGAGATGCCGCAAGCGCGGCATTTCTTGAACAAGAAAATATATTGTCGAAAACCCAAAAGATTCCGCTTCAAACCGAAACTTATAGAGTGAAGGCCTAATGAAAGCGAGGGAGACTCGTGCATGATGAAGCTATGATACGACTGTTTTTCGACCGTGACGAGCGGGCGATAGCGGAGGTCAAAGCCGAATACGGCGCCGTTTGCGAGAGGGCGGCTCAAAGCCTTCTTGGGGACGCGCACTCGGCGGAGGAGGTGTTTTCCGATGCGCTGATGGCGCTTTGGAACAGCATCCCGCCCGAGCATCCGCGCTCGCTCAAGGCGTACGTTCTCGGAATCACGAAAAGGTTTGCTCTGCGGGCCTACCGCGATAAAAACGCACAGAAGCGCGGCGGGAATATCCGCATCGAATCGCTCGATGAGCTTGCGGGCTTCATCCCGGGCGGCGAAAGCGCCGACAGCCGCGCAAACGCGAGGGAGCTTTCCGCGCTTTTGAACCGCTGGCTCGGGGAGCAGAAAGCGGAGGACAGAGCGCTGTTCCTCAAAAGATACTGGTTTGAAGAATCCGTTTCGGAGATAGCCGAAACCGCGGGCGAAGCGCCCTCTTGGGTGTCGAGCCGCCTGCACTCGCTTCGCGTTAAGCTGAAGAATTATCTTGAGAAAGAAGGGTTTTCCGTATGAATAAGAAAGAAACTGTTTACGAAGCGCTTCTCGGCGTGAAGAGCGAATACCTTGCGGAAGCGGAGGGCTTCAGCTTCAAAAAGCGCCGCATATTATGGCCGCGCATACTCGGCATAGCCGCAGCCGCCTGCCTTATTATCGCGCTCGCCGCGATAGCGATAACGCCCAAACGCGACAGGGATAAATGGGCGGCGAACAGGCCCACTTCGGAGCCGATTTCCACGGGCGGACCGATCACCACGGGCGCACCGATCGAAACGATCGAGCCGATAGAGACCGATGAACCGACTGCGGAGGACAGATTGGTATTCCTCTCCCTTTTCGCGGCAAGGGAGTTCATCGAGTCCGCCAAGCTGAGCGACGCTGCTTTTGAAAGCTACGCAAGCGAGAATATGCTTGACAGCTGCGGCATATCGAACAGGGCGGACGTTACCGAAACGCTGAAGAGCCTGCAAAGCGTCGGCTTCCCGACACTTCCGGCGCGCGCCTTCGATCTGCTGAGCTTCGATCGCGGCGGCGAGAGCATTTTTGTAAGCTGGAGCGCCGTGTATAAGACCTTCTCGGTCATCTCGTCCTCATCGGACGACGGCGCCTCGCAGACGGGATCGGGCGAGACTTTCGCGGTTGAGCTCGACCTATCCTCCCCGATAAGCGAGCTTTACGGCGCGGCGCGGCAGAGCGCCGATGCGGGAGCCTACGAGGGGCTTATCGTGCCCGAGGTCTATGAATTCAACGGCAGGCTTGCGGACGGACGCTACGTACGGATAAGCTCGAGCGGCTACTCCCGCGAGGACGCGGAGGAGCTCATCCGCTCGCTTGCTTTCGGCACGCTGAACGAGCTTATTGAGAGCTCGATCGACGGCGCGGCGGTTCGCAGCATCGCGTTCTATTCCCCTGCGGAGCTTGCGGAATTCATCGCATCGAGCGAGCTTGAGGACGCGGAGTTTGCTTCGTATATGGAGCGCAGCGGCTTTGAAGATTTCTCGAACGGCGATGACGAGCAAGCGTTTGACGATTTCTCGAGAGGCGACGACGTGCGCGCGTTTGTGAACGCCTATCTCGGCATTCGCTTCCCAACGCCCACGGGGTATAAATTCGATCAGCTGACGCTCGGCTTGGACGAGAAGAAGGTACACACAAAGTGCTATTTCCCCGATGGCGGAAGCTTTATGTATACATACTATCCCTCGAGTCTGTCCGGCTCCGCTTCCGATATGCTCGGGCGTTCCGTTGAGCAGTTTGAGTCGTTTGGCGCGTTTGCCGTCGAAGCCTCCCCCGCGCTTCCGGTTCGGGAGTTCATGGGGATAAGCATAAGGGACTTTGACGGGCCGAGCGGTTCCGCGGGCGCTTACACGGGAGTGGGCGAGTACATGTTCTTCGGAAAGCTCGACGGCGGCTGGGTCGAGCTCGTGACGCACGGCTACGACCGCTCCGAATCCATCGCGCTGATCCGCTCGCTCGAGATCCTCACTCTGGATGAGCTTGCAGAGGGCGCGGAGCAGACCGCTCTTGTAAGCGACCCCTGGTATCTTGAAACGGCCTGGGAGTATGCGGACTTCGCCAACCGCGAGTACGGATTCAACTTCATAAAGGACGAAGTGGAATTCTCCGAATACGATAGGAGCATATCCTTCAGGCACAGTATGGGCGAGGAGTATATCAACTCGCAGTCGATTTACATCTACTTTAGCAAGGACGCAAAGCAGGTCAGGTTCGTGGATATCTTTGGCGACGCCTCCGACAGACCCGAGGAATACGCCTCGATGATCGAGGAGGAGCGTTCGGCGCTGTTTAACTCGGTCAGTATGAGCGGTACCTATACCGTAACGAGGGAGGATATGCTCAATGCGGGCTACACGCTCGACGGCACCGACGCGGACTTCGTTAAAATTGCCGAATACTGCGGCCGCCTCAAAGCCTCGGAGCTTATGAGTTGCAACGAGCTTCACTTCTACCGCTGCATCGAGGTCGATATCGGAAACGTCCGAAGGAATACCGAAGATAGCGTTGCAAACAGCACCGACCCCGTTTACTGCCAGCTCGCCTACTATTTCAAGCCCTCCTATCCCAAGCTGTTCACGGATCACAACGCGGATATCGGATGCAGTATGGTTTTGCTTGACGACGCGGAGCATCCCGGCCGGATAAGCTTCTGGGGCGACGTGCTGATAACGGAGACCGAGGGCGGCTGGAGCTGTCGGATGGCGTATATCGGCGGCTATTGATGGGTTTTTCGATACCGAGTTTTCGGGCCGCCGCGGGAGCGGGGCTTCCGCGGCGGCCTTGGGGCGAGGTATAATAGCGAAGAGTGAATAGTGAAGAATGAATAATGAATAGTTGTGGTTGAAATTCCTTCGGAATTTCATAAGAAACAGTATTGTTATGAGGATAATAATGAAAAAACTGATTCCGTTTATCGCCGCGGCGCTTGCGCTGTTTGCGCTTGCCTGCGCGGAAAGGTCGATGCCGAAAAAGGACGGAGCGAAGTATAAGGGCGAAAGCGTGCAGGCAACGCAGCCGCCTGTCGAAACGGAAGCGCCGAGCGAGCCGCCGGTCGAAACGGAGATCCCGAGCGCGCCGCCGGAGGAGGACGACGGCACGTTCTCGCTCGACGTGTGCCTGTATGGCGCGGATGCGCTGAGCGAGTTTTTCGCGGCGCTCGATAAGAGCGACGGGGAGTTCGATGAGTACCTGCGCAAAATGGAGCCCGAGTATCCGCTCGTCGGCGAATCGTCGCTGTATGGCGTGCAAACAAGGGAGGAAGCGAAGGCTGCCGCGGAGCTTCTTGGGCGCATACCCTTCCCGATATCGCCGGAGTATTGCTTCACAAGAATGAGGCTCACAATGTATCGCGGCATATACGAGTATCATATCGGCTATCAGCGGCAGGGCAAGGGCTACGATGGAATCGACCTTGAATGGATCGACTTTTCGGGAGCCTTGAACGGCGAGGACAGCGGCGCCGATGCGCTCGACCGCCTGATCGAAGGCGCAAGCGAAGGGTTTTTCTATCCCATTGATGCCGAGGGCACCCGCATGACCAGGCTATACGGCGATAATGGCATCTTCTCGAACTACAATTATTTTCATGCGGAGATAGACGGCTTGTTTATGAAAATAACGACGTGGCAGTGCTGGTATGACGTTAAAAGCTTCGATTTTGGAAGCGTTAGAGAAGCGCTCGAGCGAGGGCTTATACGAACCTTTGATGCGGAATAAAACGATATAATGAAAGCAAAAAAACCGACGGCATTCCGGCGGCTTTTTTGCTATGTAAGAGAGTGAGACTAAACGCACGAGCGGCATTTTTTATGATGATCCGGCCTACGCGAGCGATACCGCGTTCAGCACGACGAGCAGAGCGGCGGTCGCGGCAAGCGTGAACAGGAGCGAGAGCCTTCTACGACCGCTTTCGCGCTCCATCCGCGCCCTTGCGGAGCGGGAAAGGCGCTTTTTTTCGCGGCGCAGGCGGGAAAGGTCGGACTTAACGTCGTTGTACAGGCCGAACGCCACGTAAACGATGGCCGCGAAGCAGAGCACGGGCACGGCCACGATGAGCAGTACGTCCGAATATCCGCCCTCGAAGCGCGCGAGGAACGACGCGGCGATGACGGCGGCGAGCGCCGAGATGAGAAGAATCGAGAGAAGCGAGTTTTTGAGTATTCCGCGCATTATCTTCGAGTGCAGGCGCGAATAGCCCTTGTAGGTCAGCTCTCCGAGTCCCTTTGCGCCGGGTGCACGGTATGCGGAGTGGAACGGGCTCGTCGGAACGGGTCTTATCGGGCGCGCGAGCCTCCACGAAGCGGCTTCGGCGGCGTTTTCGGGCGCGGCCTCGTCGTTGTAAACGGTATTGCCAATTATCTTCATAGTTTAGCCTCCTTGGTATCGGTAAAAGTCAATAGGACAAAGTCGGGGTGGTGCGCGTCAATACTTATTGAGCAGCCCTTTGAAAAATTCCCAAACGAACACGAATGCAAGAAAAATCCACCAAAGCATTTCAACCGCCTCCGTTTTCGGGTTTGGGGTTTATTCGTTTCGAGCGGTTTTTTCGCTCAAGTGTATGATACAACGCTTTTTCGATCCTGCAAATACCAAAAAATGTACTTTGCGCCGCCCGCCGCGCAAAAAAGCGGCAATTTTGGCGCGAAATGCCTTGAAAACGCCGAGAAAGCGCCCGCTTTTGCTCTTGCCATGGCGCCCGCTTGAGGTTATAATCATATTATGAAAAACCGATTCAGAACCATAATACTGCCGCTTCTTGCCGCCGCCATTTGGGGCACGGCGTTCGTGGCGCAGGATGTTTGCGCGGGCAACGTGCCGCCTGTCACCTTCAACGCGATAAGATTCTTTATCGCGGTGCTCTTTCTTTTGCTTGTTAAGAGCGTTGTAAATGCCTTCAAAAACAGGCGCGGCGGGGAAGGGCGTGCCGAAAAGCCGAAGGCGCGTCTTATTTCGGGCGGAAAAACGCTCCTTATAGCTGGCGCGCTCTGCGGCTTCGCGCTGTTCGTAGCCTCCGCCTTTCAGCAGGCGGGCATGGAGGCGGGCACGGATTCGGGCAAGGCGGGCTTCATCACGGCGCTGTATGTGGTGCTCGTTCCGATCGGCGGTCTCCTTCTCAAAAAGCGCTTCCCGAAGGTGTTCTGGGCGGGGCTCGCGCTCGCGCTCGTCGGGCTTTATCTGCTCTGCATCAGCGGAAGCTTCACGCTCTCCTCGGGCGATTTGCTGCTTCTGATATGCGCAGCGGCGTTCGCGGTGCAGATTCTGCTCGTGGACAGGTTCGCGGGAAGTCTTGATCCGATAAGCTTCTGCATCGCCCAATTCACCTTCGCGGCGGTGTTTTCGGCGGCCTTCGCGCTCTTCACGGAAAAGCAGGATTGGGCTAAGGTGCTTGAATACGCGCTTCCGATACTCTACGTTGCGATCTTCTCCTGCGGCATAGCGTATCTTTTGCAGATAATCGCCCAGCGCGACGGCGATCCAGCGATAGTTTCGCTTTTGTTCAGCATGGAGTCCGTATTCTCGGTCATAGGCGGCGCCGTTATACTCTGCCAGCGCATGACGGCGCGGGAATACCTCGGTTGCGCGCTGATACTCGCAGCGGTCATCATAGCCCAGCTTCCCGAGGGCAAAAAGGCGGGAAGCGAAAATGAACAGCGATAGGAGCATAGAAGAATGAGAAAATATTATGAAGCATACGACGAACGATACAGGCGCATCCACGAAAAAGGGTACACTTGGGTCTTCGACGTGCCTACGCCCATTGTGCTTGAAACGCTCATCGAGCAGGGCATAGGGAAGGACGAGCCGATACTCGAGCTCGGATGCGGAGAGGGCAGGGACGCGCGGCGCGTGCTCGAGGCGGGCTATGCGCTCACAGCGAGCGATATCTCCAAGGAGGCGATAGCCTTTTTAAAGCGCGAGCTTCCCGAATTTGAGGAAAGCTTTATCGTGCTGGACTGCGTGAACGGCGAGCACAGCGAAAAATACGCCTTCATCTACGCCGTTGCGCTGCTGCACATGCTCGTTGAGGACGGCGACCGCGCCGCGTTCTACCGCTTCATCCGCGATCATCTGAAGGAAGGCGGGCTTGCGCTCGTTTTGAGCATGGAGAGCCGCGGCTTCGAGATACGAACCGACCCCGCGGAGGCTTTCGAGCTGCGCGAAAAGGAGCACTTTTCGGGCAAGGTCAGCGTCGCGGCGACATCGTGCCGCACGGTGAGCGCAGGGGAATTCGAGCGCGAGATAGAGCTCTGCGGCTTATTTACAGTCAAAAGCGGCGTCACCGAGGCTCCGCCGGAGTTCGACAGGCTGCTGTACGCGCTGATAAGACCGAAGAAATAAGCCTCGAAGTGCCCCAAAAAGCGGGTATCAAGAATTTGGAAGCCGCCGACAAGCTCGGAACCGATAATTAAGTATGGACAACGACTTTAATGCGTGATATAATAGGATGATTATTTCCATTGATTTTCGCAGGATTGCGCTGTGAAAGGGCGGGGCGGCGCTCCGCTTGGGATCGATGGATCGATTTAGGTGGGTAAAACAATAATGAGTAAATCAAGGGAAAAACTGCTAATATTCTCGATAATCGCGCTCGTGATCGCCACGATGCTGTTTATCGCATATTCTCATTTCAACAGAACGCGCAGCAGCAACAATGCGCCGGTCATATTCTGTGCGTCCGACTCCATCTATGTAAGCGTGGATGCGACCGATGAGGATCTGCTTACAGGCGTCACCGCGATGGACTTGGAGGACGGGGATCTGACTTCCTCTGTCGTCATCGGCAGCATCTCGCCCTTCAGCGGAAAGGGCAAATGCGAGGTGACGTACGCGGTCTTCGATTCGGGAAAAAGGGTCGCGACAGCGAAAAGGGAGATCTGTTATATCGACTACCATCCCCCGCGCTTCAAACTCAACGATGACTTCCTGTATTATTCGGGAGAAGCCGTGAATCCGCTCAAGAACATTCGCGCTATCGACTGTATCGACGGAGAGATAACGAACCGCATCTCTATGGCATGGCTTGATACGGAAAACGAGGAGCGGATAGTTGAATTCCGCGTTATAAACAGCCACGGCGATCTTTCGGTTCTGACGACGGAAGTATCCGTGATCGAACGAAACTCGCAGCAAAGCCCGACGATCTCGCTTACGGACTATATCGTGTATATTGACCGCGGCGAGATGCTCGATCCCTTGGACTACGTCAAGAGCATAGCCGTTTCAAAGAATGTTTACACGATCGGAGAATACGGCAGGGACAAGCTGCACTACGATCTCAACGGATTCGACAGCTCGACTACGGGAACCTACAAGATAACGATTTTTTGCAACAACGGGCAGGCGGTCGGTTCAGCCGAGCTGCTGGTGGTTGTTGAAGATTGACAGGCAGGATTTGAAATAAAGTTGGAGGGAGCGTCAGCGCAATGCCAAGATTTGTTCCGAATTACAAAAAAGATAAGAAACTAACGATAAATATTCCGCTTATAATCCAACAGCTGCTCAAAAACTGGTGGCTGCTGCTTGTGGGCACCCTTATCGCCGCGATGCTGAGCTATGTTTACGTTACCGAAACGTATGAGCAAACCTACACCACGACCGCAACGGTCGCGGTCGCTCCGGGAGGAAACCAGTCCAGCTCCGCTTTTACGAATCTGGAGAACTCGCGTACCTTGGCTGTTTCGTTTGCCGAGCTCGTAAGAAGCGACGAGATGCGCAGTAAGATCCTAAACGCGATCGGAAGGAAATCGTTTAACGGAACGATAAGGGCTTCCAGTGTTACGCAGACCAACCTTGTTACGATTACCGTTACGGCGGATTCGCCAAGCGTGGCGTTCCAGGTCATAAACGGCATACTCGACAAGCATACCCTCGTTACGGAAAAGGTGCTCAAGAATGTTTCGGCAACCGTTCTGATCAGCCCGAAGGTGCCGTCGAGCCCGAATAAACCGATAAACAGAAAATCGCAGGTAATAAAATACTCGAGCATGGCGCTGCTTATTCTTGCTGCGTGCTCGGTCGTGAAAACCATACTGTCCACAAAGATCTATAACGAGGTCGATTTTGAAAAAAAGGTCGGCAGCTTCGAAAAGCTCGCAACGATCGACCGCCAGAGCAAGCGCGGATCTTCAAGGAAGAGAAGACGCGCGGATAAGGGCGGCTCCAAAGTGAAGCGATCATCGAGCGGAAACCTGCTTGTGAACAGCCCGACCACGAGCTTCGGCTATTCCGAGACCATGCGCCTCATCCAAACAAGGGTGCAGTATCTGATGAAGATGAACGGCGCAAAGGTGCTGATGATAGCGAGCGTGGATTCGGACGAGGGCAGATCGACTTTCGCCGCCAACATGGCGCTGACCTTTGCAAGGGAGAATGCAAACGTACTGCTTATCGAAGCGGATATGGGCGAGCCCTCGCTCAAGAGGATGTTTGCTCTTGCGGATGATTTAGGTTCGAGTATCGATGAAGTGCTTTCGAGCGATGAGGAACTCGAACTGCCCAAGCTTGAGGGCGTTCCCTCGCTTAGTCTCATGATATGTAAGGGCAAGGTCACAAACGGCCTTAAGCTGATCGGCTCCGAGAGAATGCAGACCTTCCTTGAGGAGGCTCGCAATAAGTATGATTTCATCATAATAGACACTCCCCCGGTGGCCGCATCGAAGATCGCGGACTACTGCGCGGAGCTCAGCGACGCGGGCATAATGGTGGTTCGTCAGGGCTTTGCGACCGCAAGAAGGATCCAGACGGCGCTTGAATCCCTCAGTACGAACACCGATATGCTCGGCTATATCCTCAACGACGTGACCTATATGCCCCTGCTCGGCGGTCTGTTTGACTCGGGAGTATCAGGTTCGAGCAACTACGGCAAGCAAAAGAGGATTTCGTACGGGAGCAGCTACGGCAATTACGGTCGCTACGGCGACTACGGCCGCTCCGGCAATTACGGCCGCTACGGCAACTACGGCCGCTACGGCAACTACGGCAGCTACGGCAATTACGGCAGCTACGGCAATTACGGCAGCTACGGCGCGTATGGCGGCAACGGCTTCGGCGACGGGCAGATCCCGCCGGAGGAGCTGGTAGGCTCGGACGGAGCCGCCGATGCATCGCATGAGATCGAGCGCAGATCGGCCGAACGGATCGCCGAGCCCGAGGTCAGCTACTTCGGCAACAATTCCACGGAAGGAGCTCCCGAAGAGGACGGCGTCGAGATCGATCTGATGCATGTCGTAACGGGAACGCTGAAAACCTTCCTGAAGCTGATCTGGGTTCCCATTCTGGTTGGTGCGATCCTTGCGGCGTTCCTTGTACTCAAAACAAAAAAGACCCATGTGCCCATGTACAGAGCGCAGGCCGTGTTCAATATTACCGCGATGAGCTCGAGCTCGTCGGAGGCACCTACGTTTTCACTGGCTGTCGCGCAGCGCTATTCAAAGATACTCCCCTATATCCTAAACAGCGAGCTGCTCAGAAACATGATCAGCGAGGAGCTCGGAGTCAAGTCGCCGCCGGCGTCGCTTTCGGTCAAGGTTTCAAGGAACACCTCCATGTTTACGCTGACGGCCACTTCGTCGAATCCCGACAGTGCGCTCAGGATGCTTGAAGCCGCGATAGAAAAGTATCCGCATGCGGCAAGCATCGTTATCGGAAGCACGAGAATGGTGCTTCTGAGCGAACCCTCAGTTTCAACCTATGCGTACAACCCCGTTAATTACAAGGAGCTCGTCGTAAAGGCCGCGGTGATCGGACTTGCAGTGGGTCTGATACTTTCTATACTTATCAACTTCCTAAAGCGCACGGTGGGCAGTGTGGATGAGATCCGCAGCATGCTGAACCTGCGCTGTATCGGAACCCTTCCCTACGACGTTGCCTTCAACAGAGTCACGGGCGGCAACCAACTCGTTACCATAGACAACGAGAACACGTCGAAAGATTTCTCTGATTCCGTTACCCTTATCAGAAAGAGGCTCGAAAAATCCGCGATGGAGAACGGCGAAAAGATCATTCTGTTCGCGGGTTCGGTTCCCGGCGAGGGCAAATCCACGGTCGCTCTCAACACCGCGTTTGCGTTTGCGGGCGTCGGAAAGAGGGTCGTGTTCCTCGATTCCGATATAAGAAAGCCCTCAACAGTCAAGGAACTCAACGGAACGAGCGAAAAGTATCTTGTTGACTATCTCAAGGGCGAAGCCGAGATGGAAGAGATAATCGGACAGGTCGATACCAACTTCTTCGCTATCTGCGGCTCTTCCAAAAACTACAACGCTCCCGAGATGCTGCGCACGAAGCGCTTTGCGGAGCTTATTCAGAAGCTGCGCGAGATGGCGGATATCGTCATCATCGACTCCCCGCCCAGCTCGATCCTTGCGGATGTTCAGATCATCGCGGGCTACTCCGATGCAATAGTCTACATCATCTGTCAGGACTATACCACCAAGAGCGCGCTCAACGCCGGTATCAGCAATCTTGCGAGCACGGGCAAGCGCTTCATAGGCTACGTTCTCAATAACGCCGGCATCTCCGAAACGGGTCAGAACTACGCCAAGAAATTCAAGCATTCCTCATACGGAAGCTACGGAAAGTACAGCACCTACGGAGGACGTAGCAAGCGCAGCAGCTATGGCAAGTACGGCGGCTACGGTAAGTACGGCAAGTACGGCGGCTACGGCAAGTACGGCGGCTACGGCGGGTACGGCAAGTACGGCAAGTACGGTGAATACGGCAGCTACGGCAAGTCGTCCGATGAGCGCGGCGAGCAGGATGCCGCGAACAGCAAACAGTAAAGAATACGGGCATATTCCGCAAAACGATTGTTCTCGGCTCATACCGAGGCGGGATGTGCCCTATACTAATTATCGATGAACAGTGTAAACGGATGGATCGGGAGGAAAACCTATGGGCTATCGTGAAGAATACTTGAAATGGATCAACGAGCCATCGCTGAGCGAGGCTGAAAGAAACGAGCTTCTCGCCGCTTCGGGCGATGAAAAGCAGCTCGAGGATCGCTTCTATACCGAGCTCGATTTCGGCACCGCGGGGCTTCGCGGCGTTATCGGGATGGGCTCCAACCGCATGAACGATTACGTCGTGCGCCGTGCGAGCGCAGGTCTCGCCGCCTGCCTTCTGAATATAGCGGGCGCTGCCGAAAAGGGAGTTGCGGTGGCATACGATTCGCGCCGCTGCTCCGACCGCTTCGCCGAGATGACAGCAAGAACGCTTGCTGCGTACGGCGTGAAGGTGTTTCTTTATTCCACCCTGCACAGCGTTCCGCAGCTTTCCTTCACGGTGCGAGAGCTTGGCTGTGCGGCGGGCGTAGTCATCACCGCGAGCCACAATCCGCCCGAGTACAACGGCTATAAGGTCTACTGGAGCCACGGCGGACAGATCGACCCCGCCCGCGCTAAGGAGATCCTCGAAAGCATTAGGAGCTTCGGCTATTTCGACACGAAGCTTATGGATCTTGAGCAGGCAAAGCGCAAGGGCCTTATCAAGCTGATCGGCAGGGAGATCGACGAGATATACTACGAAAAAACCATGAGCGTTATGATAAACCCCGACATCGTGCGCGAGAAGGCGTCGAAGATGGAGGGCGGCATCGTCTATTCGCCCCTGCACGGAAGCGGCCTCGTGCCCGTTACGACCATCCTTGAGCGCATCGGAGTAAAGAATCTGCACGTTGTCAAGGAGCAGGAACAGCCGAACGGCGATTTTCCGACCGTTAAAGCGCCCAATCCCGAGGATCCGAACGCTTTCAAGCTCGCGATGGAGCTCGGCAAAAAGGTCAACGCGGGGCTTCTTTTCGCCACCGACCCCGATTCCGACCGACTCGGCGTCGCGGTGCGCGCTTCGGATGGGGAATACCGTGTGCTGACGGGCAACCAGATAGGCTGCATCCTCATCTACTACATCATTTCCGAGCTTTCGGAGCAGAATAAGCTGCCCTACGACGGCTTCGTCGTCAAATCGGTCGTTTCCACCTCCCTTGCGGACGCTATCTGCTATGATTTCGGCGTGGATATGCGCCATGTTCTGACGGGATTCAGGTTCATCGCCGAGCAGATCGACTTCGCCGAGAACTATTCCGGCAGCAAATTCATCTTCGGCTTCGAGGAGAGCTACGGCTTCCTCGCGGGCGGCTTTGCCCACGATAAGGACGCAGTGCTCGCGGCGATGCTCGTTTGCGAGGCGGCAACGGTCTACGCTTCGCGCGGCAAGGGGCTAATCGACGTTCTCGAGGAGATCTACGAAAAATACGGCTATTTCATCGAAAAAACCAAGTCCTACACGCTCAAGGGCAAGGAGGGTCTCGAGCGGATCTCCTCGGCGATGAGCTCTTTGAAAAACGACCCGCCCGATGTCATTGGCGACGAGATAAACGTGCTCATTCGTGAGGACTACTCCACGGGCGTACGCGTGAACTGCGGTTGCGGCCTCAAAACCAAGATCGACCTTCCGAAAACGAATATGCTCCGCTATCTGCTGCCCCATGACGGCTGGCTGATAGTGCGCCCGAGCGGCACCGAGCCGAAGCTCAAGGTCTATATGAGCGTTTTCGCACACGCTAAAAAGACGGCAGAGGAGCGCATGGAAAAGCTCGAAGCGGGCGTTGACAGGCTGATGGGCGAGCTGCTCGGAATGTAAAGCGCGGAGTGGAAAAACGCGGGTTTCATCCGCAATATCAAATGAATACAGCTCCGGGCAAGCCTTAGGTATTCCCGGAGCTTTTTTGATACGGCTTGATACGCTTGAATGCGCCCCATGCCGCAGAGCTTAGTACAAGGGCGCGGAGCAAGCTCCGCGCCCATCGGCATTTATTAAATTGCTTATTCTTTTAGCAAGCCTTATTTGCCCGCGGTGGCGACCATAACGGCCTTGGACTCTCAGGGCAGTGTCATCGAGATTAACAGCTCGCCGTCCTTCATTGTGAGCATTCTCGTACCCTGCTCCGCTAGCTCGCGGTCGTGTGTGACCATAATAATGGTTTTTCCCTCTCTGTTCAGCTCTTTGAAAATATCTATAACCGCCCTGCCCGTGGCTTCATCAAGCGAACCCGTCGGTTCATCGGCAAGGATAACTGAAGTATCTGCCGCGATGCTCCTTGCGATAGCAACGCGCTGTCTTTCGCCTCCCGAAAGCTTGGCGGGAAAACTGTACTCGTATTGAATTATGCCGAGCCTTTCCATGGCTTCTTCGGTGCGCTTTACCGCTTCGCTCCGCTTTACTTTCGCGTACGCAAGCGGCAGCATTATGTTTTCGCGAACGGTCATTTCATTAACAAGCGCAAAGTTTTGCACTATAAAGCCAATATTGCGGTTGCGAAACTCCGCCATCTGCTTTCCGCTGAATGCAGAAACATCGTTTCCTTCAAACAGGTAGCTGCCTTTGGTGGGCTTGAGAACACCGCCTATCACGTTTAAAAGCGTGGATTTGCCGCAGCCGCTCTTGCCCATAACGGCAAGGAATTCACCCTGCCGAACTTCGAGGCTGACATTCTTCAGCGCATCGATCCTATTGTTTTCCTTACCGAACGTAACGCAAATATCGGATAACTGTATCATATTATTCATTTCCTCCTAAAATATCGTGCATATCCATATTTTTGATGTAAACAGCCGTTATGATCGAGCTGAGCAGCAGCATACACAGCACGGCGAGCTGAATGCTGAGCATAGCATCGGGCGCGAACATCATGCTCAGCGCATCCGCCGCGAGCAGCACCGTTAACAGGAACAGCAGCGCGACCTTGAAGATATCCACCCTCGTTGCGCCGCAGAGCATTTCAACGCCGAAATTCCGCCTGTTTTCACGAAGCGCGCTGCAAAGCGTGAGCGTTGCGGCTATCACGCCGAAAAGCATGATTATCAGCACCATAACGGTGAATTGGCTTGCAACCTCCTTGGTCATGGCGGAGTATTGGTCAAGGATGCTTCGGTTATTGTTTTCTTTCGGATAGGAGAAACGAACCATGCTTTTTTTCAACCCGGCTTGCTCCCTGAATTGTTCAAACTGCGATAGAGTTTCATCATATCCAAGCGAGGAAACAATTATGCCGCCCACTGTTTGCAGCACGGATAATCTTGCCGCCTCGCTATCTTTTTCATAAGTCATTACGGGAAGAATGATATATCGGTCACAGGAGAGCATGGTGCCTTTTGCAGGGAAGAAAGAGTCCTTCTCAATAAAACCCTTTACAACAAAGCTGCATTTTTCAAAATAATCACCTTTAAGCACCTCGCCTATTGATACAATTCCATCATATTCGCTGCCAAGCAGGATCGGTATCGGTTCTCCGATCTCAAGATGATAATCGTCATCGCTAAACGCTTCTCCGCTTGCAATCTTTATATCGAACTCGGCGAAGAATGACTCGGAAACCTGAATGGATTTTGCGTGCTGATACAACCGACCTTTGTAATATTCGGGCGTAGTATGCAAACCGAACTCATAGTTATATAAAAAGCGCTCCGGTATTTCCGGCGAAAAGAGATAGACAGGCTGCATGGCATAACTGATAAGCGTGAATCTCTCGGACTTCATCATAAGACGATTAAACTCTAAAAACTTACCATAGAGATTTAGGCTGTCATTGAGGCGATATTCATTATATTGCTGATCGCTGAGTGTTTCGCCGCAAGCGTAAAAGGTTTTATTACCATAGGTTTCCTCGAAGCTTCGAAAAGAAGCCTGAGCTTGAGTGGCGTTTGTGACCAACAGGCCGAAAATGCTCAAAACAATAGCTGTAAAAACAATAATCAGAAAGGTAACAAACTTATGCTTTCCCATGATTATACGCAGATTCGTAAATAACACGCTCATTTCAAAGCCTCCTGAATATTGGTGCGAAAAAGTGAACCGATACTCCAAAGCAGAATAATGACGATGTAGACCCCGCAAATTTCATATCCATGCACAAGATCCGCTATATAGGCGGGGTATCTTATAAGGCAGTATGCTGCGCCCGCAATAAGGGCAGCGAGCGCGATAACAAGGTATTTTCCGGCGATAAGAGCGGCGATCCTTATTGGAGGAGCGCCAACGAGCATTCGCACGGCCACCTCCAATCGCTGCGAATTGACCCACTGCGCCGAAACCAGCAGCAGCAGGATCGCGCAGCAGACAAGTATGGCGGCAAATCGGCGCGAAGCAAGAACCTCGGGCATTATCGAATCATTGAAGCTCTTTCCTCCCGAAATATAGCGTGCATAAACGTTCTCTTCGGACAGCCTTGAGCGAAAATCGCCGGAAGGATCTAATGAAGTCACCGTTTCCAAATGATCCATCGTCAGAAGCGGGCTTTCGACCTCGCCGAGCGAATCGAGATTCAAAAAGATGTAGCTATCCAGCTTTGTGGGCTGCTCATATCCAAGAATGCCTATAACGCGGTACTGCACGCCGCTGCACATTATTTGTTTATCTCCGTGCGAATCGGTATAAATCGAGCTTTCCATTTCCGTGCCAACAACGGCGGTGTTATCACCGCTGTAAAAATCCGAGCGCATAAAAAATCGCCCGCTCTTCATAGGCAGATGCACATAATCCTTATTAAAATAGATGTAACGAAGGGTTTCGCTGTCATTTTCCACGTCATAATACAGCGCGGATCGAACTTTTTCGCCCTCGGCTGCGCGTATCAGCGCAGCGCCGTCTATTGTTCCTTCAACCTTGACCATCGCAACCTCATCGCCGAAGCCGTCGCCGCCCATCTTGGTTAAAACATCGGTCAGATTAAGATGGTGAAACATAAGCATGCAAACTATCGGAATGATGCAGAATATCAGCGCCAAAAAAACGGTTGTATACCTTATGCGTTTTTGCATTATCAGTCTCCTTATCAACATGAACCCTCCAAACGGTATTTTCTTTTTCGTGTCGCGACTACAGTTTGATTATATATATAAAAAACAGTTTGTCAACACCGTAAAGACATTTAGAAAAAATATATTTAAAGCAGGCACAAGGTTTGCAAAGCTTCTTTATATAATAATTACATAGTGGTCGCATAATAAACGGCGCCTCCCGCTTGGGGAAGCGCCGCAAAGGGTTAGGTTATCAAAGGGCTTGATTATTTGCCTGCGGTTGCGACCATAACGGCCTTGATGGTGTGCATGCGATTCTCCGCCTCGTCGAAAACCTTGCTTCTTTCGCAGCGGAAAACCTCGTTCGTAACTTCCTGCTTGGCAACTACGACTTCTATTTGCTGCTGTCTTCGATCATAATATCAGGAGAGTAGACAACATTGCCGTTTGCATCGAAAACAACTTGATCGCCGGTTTGTTCGCATGCCGAAGCGATCCATTCTGTAGAAAGGTATTCATGGTTACCATCGATCTTGCCTGAGCCAATGTAGTAGAATACCGTATTTTGACCATCAGAAAAGGATTCGGCAAGCTTTGCTACAGTATCGGCGGTAAGTTTGGTGATGTAGCAGCTTTTACGGGCAAGCAATGTGCCGACCGGATCCCAAACTCTCCAGGATGATGTATCGCAGACCTTGCTCACATTTTCAAGGGAAGCCTCACTTGGCAGAGCTATCAGCACATCATATTCACGAGCTTGATCCTGCCTGTTTGCATCCAGCATCAATGCGAGCACGGAACCGATATTATCGCTGTACCCAACGGGCTTCAGCCCATCTGCCCAAAACTCAGACAAATAAACATCTGCTGTGGCAGTAGGCGCAGCGGTCATATTATGATCGCTGATTTCATCGGTTTCTGTTCGACTGCATGCAGATACCGCGGCAAGCATGGTGCAAAACGAAATAAACGATAGAATAAAGAGCTTTGATGCTTTCATTTTTAACTCCCGATAATTATGATTATTTGTTTAGATGTTTGGCCACGATTTGTTCTCGCAACCAAAGTTTTTCGGACACCGACCGCCATTCGCGGCGCATTCTGCTATATGATTAAGCCAGACGGGAAGCGTGTTTGCTATCAGAACTGCTACTTTAATGGGATTCAATGAATATGGGGTAACCTTCCCCAAGGTGGTTACAACCTTAGTAGAAGAATTATACTTTTTTACATAATAGCTTGGCGTTACCACATAAGCAAGACCGCCATGCGTGTTCGCAAAATCCTTGTCCGACGGAGAAAAGTCTGGGCTGTTTGGATGAGTATGAACATAACCTACGTAAGTAGCTCCACTCGGCACAGCAGTTGATACGCCTACACTATGCGGCTTGCCGAAATGAACTGCGTAATAATAATATTTTCCGCTCTTTTTATATATTGTGGCTGCCCACTCTATGCGAGTAAATTCGGATGATTTATAATAGTTTTTTGCAAAATCCAATGCGGCAAGATCGCTCGTATTGAACTGATCATCGACACCGCGCGTTGGTTCATAAAGTAACGGAATATTTTCAACAAATGTAGCAGGATCAAGTTCATCGTAAGAATCAACAGCAAATACCCCTTCAGACTCGAAGTGGGTATGTGCAAAAGAATCCTCGGCAATAGTTGCATCTTCAATAGAACCGTACCCGGAAGAATCACTGCCGGAATCGTTAAAGCATCCATCAAAGGCATCGAACCAAGTCGCTTTAAATGCCACTTGGTTTTTTGCCTGGAAATTCCCCAAACCTTCAGCCGATACGGCAAAAGCCAACGAAGCAAGCAGAAGCGATACCAACAGTAGAGCAACAAATCTTTTCCTTCTCATAATTACCACTCCATCATGTTTATTTGTAGAATTAGATTCTACTGAGCCAGTATAAAAAAAAAAAACGATTTGTCAACACCTTAAAAACATTTAGAAAAAAATATATTTAAAGCAGATACAAGGATTGCAAATCTTCTTTATGTAATAATTACATAGTGGCCGCATAATAAACGGCACCTCCCGCTTGGGGAAGCGCCGCAAAGGGTTAGGTTATCAAAGGGCTTGATTATTTGCCAGCGGTTGCGACCATAACGGCCTTGATGGTGTGCATGCGGTTCTCGGCCTCGTCGAAAACCTTGCTCTGGGGGCAGCGGAATACCTCATCGGTAACTTCCTGCTCGGCAACGCCGTACTTCTCGTAGATCTCGCGGCCTACTGAGGTCTCAAGGTCGTGGAAGCTGGGCAGGCAGTGGAGGAAGATGCAGTCGGGGTTGCCGGTCTTCTTCATCATGTCCATGGTTACGCGATAGGGGGTGAGGAGCTTGATGCGCTCTTCGAACTGATCCTCTTCGCCCATGGATACCCAAACGTCGGTATAGATCGCATCCGCGCCCTTAACGTCGTCGATATTCTCGGAGAACTCGATCTTTGCGCCGGTGGTCTTTGCAAGCTCCTTCATCTCTTCAACGAGGCCTTCCTCGGGGAAGAGGCTCTTGGGAGCGATGCCAACGAAGTGCATACCGAGCTTCGCGGAGATGATCATCAGGGAGTTGCCCATGTTGTTGCGGGCGTCGCCAACATAAACGAGCTTTACCTTGTTGAGGGGCTTTGCAATGTTCTCCATGATGGTGAGGCAGTCCGCGAGAACCTGGGTGGGATGATACATGTCGGTGAGGCCGTTCCATACGGGAACGCCTGCATGCTTGGCGAGCAGCTCAACGGTCTCCTGCTTG
Source organism: Clostridia bacterium (assembly GCA_017553815.1). The sequence continues at coordinate 15,211 of JAFZJT010000177.1, read as the reverse complement.
AAGCCGCGGAACTCGATGCCGTCGTAGAAGCGGCCGAGAACCTTCGCGGTATCCTCGAGGGACTCCTTCTTGCCCAGCTGGCTGTTGGAGAGGAAGGTCACGTTTGCGCCCTCGTCGAAGGCAGCAACTTCAAATGCGCAGCGGGTACGGGTGGAGGTCTTCTCGAAAAGAAGAACGATGTTCTTGCCTTCGAGCAGGTCGCCCTTGATGCCGGCGCGCTTCTTTGCCTTCAGATCGGCGGAAAGGGTGAGGAGGTAGCGGATCTCATCGGGGGTGAAGTCCTTGAGGGTGAGCAGGCTGCGGCCTTTAAGATTGACGGGCATGGTTTAATCTCCTTTTGTATAGGTTTAGATTATCTTTTTCGCAAAAAACGGCGAAGCCGCCTTTGCCGCTAAATTATAACACATGCTTTTCAATATGAAAAGTCGAAAAACGCCCCACAAAGGGTATATTTTCGGATTTTGGAGCTTTTTTTCTGGTTTCTCGAAAAAAGAGCGCGTTCCGCAGAAAAACACCGCGCCGAAAGCTTGCGCGGCTAATCGCCCTTAGTCTTCAAACAGGAGCGACAGACTCGCCGCCGCTTGAGCGTAAACGTAGTCGAAGCCATGCTCGCGGGCAAACCAAATGGGAATGATATTATCGTACGCGGGGCAGATGCAGAAGCCGTAAAACTTATCCTTATTGTCCTCGCCGGATTTTTTCAGAAGCAGCATGGTGTAGCTTTCGCCGACCTTCATCGGAAACTCGTGATCAAAAATGCAGAATTCATATTCCTTGCCCTTTATGGGAGCAAGCTCGATCTCTCCTCCTCCAGCATCGAAGAGCGCATCGAGATCGGTTATCTGCCTTCCGAGCTTTTCTGAGAATAAAGTGAGTGTATCCTCGATATTGTCAAACTGAACGTAGTTGTCTTGATACAGGCGCTTTTTCTGTCCGCGCTTTACACCAAGCGTGTTGTATTCGTCCGCAACGTCAGTTATGCGAATCTCGTATTCGGTATGACCGTCAAAATGCCCGACTTTGCCTTGATCTTCATACTCTCCGCTAACGATATACTCGCAAAAATTGCGGCAGGAAAGCACCTCGACCTTGACGGCGGCGCCCCTGTCAGCATACGAGCTCCAAAGCCCTTTAAAGTCATCGGGTATTCTACCGTAGTCCGCCATACCGCTCACAACATTTTCCAAAAGTTCTTCATAGGGAACAAGATCCTCCATCGGTATCTCCCGCTCGCGCGAACAGCCTGTAAGCGAAACGATAGCAGCTATGAGCATAGGTATCACGAACAGTGCGGCAAGGATTATGCACACGATGCGAACGATGTTTCTTGAGTTATTCATACTGTTTCCTTTCGGTTTGCTTTACGGTTTTTTAATGCGGCGCAGAGGAATATTAAAAATTCAGCCCGTGCGCATAATGCAGGTAAAGCAGCAGCGCGATGCCGCCTATCAGCGCGAAAAGGCAGAGAAGAAGGGCGATATCCGCCGCTTCGAGCCGAAGCTGCTTTTTCGGTGACGCGGATCTACGAACCCTTCGCTTCGGGCTTCTTCCGACGCTGCGCGATGGGGCGCGGAGCTTGATGCGGCGCGGCTTGCCCCGCCTTGCGCGGGGGCGCCCGATCCTTTTTATACGCCTTGCCCCGTGTTTTTTCTTCACCGCTGCTCCTCCGTGCTTTTGCCGTCAAGGGTTATTTTAGCATAGCGCAAGGGCGTTTTCAAGGTGCGAATGCGCCCAAGGCGCGTTTTTTGCCGCCGAGATTGACACACCGCCGATTCTTCATTATAATTAAATAATATGCGCCATGCGCGAGTTTACTCGGCGAATTGCCGAAACGCCGCGCGGAGCGTTATAATCTCGGATGGATAAGGGGGAAAAAGAAAGATGTATAAATCAAGGATTTTCGCCTTTCTGCTCGCCGTTTTCACCGTATTCTCGATGATGGGCTGCGGCACAAATCAGAGCGCGTTCGTTTTAAATACGGATATGCCCACCGAAGCGGCGGGCACGCCTTCGGCTGCTCTCGAAACCGAATCGCAGGAGCAAACGCCCGATATTGAATCCACGCCGATAGTCGAGCATACCGCCGTGCCAAGCGAGCCGCCAGAGGAACAGCCCGCACAGGAGCAAAAGGCAACCGCACCAACGGAAACGCCCGCACCCAAGAAGTCGGATACCCCCGCGCCCGCCGCGCCGACCGAGGAACCGTCCTCCGCGCCCGAACCGACCTTTACTCCGGCGCCAACGGCAGCTCCAACGGAAGAAACCATCGCGGCTCCGACGGAAGCACCAACGCCCACACCCAAACCCACGGCGACCCCAACGCCCGCGCCCACGGCAACGCCGACGAGTGCGCCGACGGCAGTGCCCACGGCACAGCCCAATTCGAACTCGTTAAGCTTAACGCAGTCCGCCAATCTGCCTCTTCCGAGTGCAAATGAGGATCTGCCGCAGGGTCAGCCCTTCTGCTTCGGCGGCGTTGTTCGCTGCGATTCGCCGATACTCTCAGTGACTGCGATAGTGAAAACGCAGAGCGGCGCAAACGCCATATCGGGGAGCGTAAGCTTCAGTGAAGCGCAGAACGTAAAGCGCGTTGAACTCGTCGATCCCACCTTCCCCAAGGAGAACGATGCTTCGCTGACGAAGAAGCTGAAGTTTGAGGATCTCGCCGCGGGAAATTATGCTTTCAGCCTCTATGCGGAGGCGGTCGGAAGCGGAAGCACGCTTCTTTATTCAAGCGCCTTCAAGGTGGTGGGCGGCGAATGGCGGCAGCTCATCTCAAACAATCTGCGCAATTGCTATGCCTATGCGCTGCAATTCTTCGGAAGCCGAGACCAGTTCATGTTCCGCTATCGCTGGGCAAGCGGCAGGCAGATAGAGGTGGAGTCGAGCTGGCTCTACCCGCGCATGACCTCCGTGACCTCGCCATCGGGGCAGACATGGTACGTTCATAAAAAGGCACAACCGCACTATAATCTCGCGATAAACTATATGAAAACGAGCTTCGTTCGCGTTCGCGGCAACTACGACAGCGGCGTGATAAGGCTTTGGGATCTCGTTGCGAGCTTCGACGGCATACTGAACACCCGCTTTGTGAGCGCGCGCGACTTCGTTTCCCACCACGCCTTCGGCACGGCGATTGACCTGAACGCCTCTATGACGCCGAACAACAACGTGCTTGTGAACCGCGCGCTGATCCTCTCCGAGGTGCGCGATGAGCTCACCTACAACGGGATAAAGACCGAAAACGGCGTAAGCTACTATGATTTTACCTATACGGGGAATTATTCAGAGAAGCATAGAAACGTGCCGACCACGGTCGTGAACTACCTTCTATACGAGCTTGCGTTCTACCGCGCGGGCTTCAGCTGGGGCTATTACTACGCCCACGCCTGCGACGCGATGCATTTTGGGCTTTCGGAGATGAGCGCGGACACGCACAATACCTCCGACCGCTCGCTTCGCAAGGTGTATTCCTATATAGGATAGGCGTTGACCCGCAGGGGAAAACAGGCTATAATACGGAAACGATATCCGCAATAAACTAAGGAGAAATGATATGGGATTCAGATATTTTGCCGTGGACGTTGGCGACAAACGCGTTGGGCTCGCCGTCAGCGACGCGCTTGGGATCACCGCGCAGGGGCTTGAGACCTATCATAGGACGGGCGATGACGAGAGGGACGCCGAATACATCAGGGAATACGCCGAGCGCTACGCGCCCTGCCGAATCGTGTTCGGCATGCCCCGAAATATGGACGGCAGCTACGGCTTTGCCTCGGAGAAGGTGAAGGCGTTTGCGGAGCTTGTTTTAACGGGCTGGGAGGGCGAGCATGATTTTTATGATGAAAGGCTCTCCACCGTTGCCGCCGAGCGCGCTCTCTTTGAAGCCGAGCTGAACTGGAAGAAGCGCCGCAAGGTCGTGGATAGGCTCGCCGCGCAGGTCATTTTGGAGGGGTATATGACGCTGCACCCCATCAAACTTTGAAGAAATGAAATAGCGAAGCGTTAAGTCAATGCTTACCAAAGCTATCTTCCGCTTTTAAAACCGAAAAATAAATACAGCGCCGCGAAAAGGCGGCAAGAAAAGAGGATAGAATGAACGAAACCAAGGAAAAATTCGAGACCGAGATCCCCGAGGAGGAGATCCAAATAGTTACGCTCATCACCGACGAAGGCGCGGAGGAGAATTTCTGGCATGTTTTGACCTTCCCGTATGAGCGGGCGAAGTATGCGGCTCTCGTGCCCGAAAGCCAGATCGACGACGAGGAGCCCGAGGTCATCTTCGTTCGCGTTGAGCACGACAGCGAGGGCGATGCCTATCTACCCGTTGATAATCCCGTTCTGCTCGGGGAGCTCTTCGAGGAGTTCGCGGGGCTGATGGAAGAGCAGAGCGACGAAGAGTAAAGCGGCGGATAGCTGGATTCCCGCTTGGCGTCCAAACTGCTTTTCATATCCGTAATACGGCTAAAAAACTATGACGATTTTTGAATTGATACTGACCGCGATAGCGCTTTCTATGGACGCGATGGCGGTTTCGGTTGCAAGCGGCATCGCCGCAAAAAGAATACGCATGAAGGACGCCCTCATCATGGCGGCGGCCTTCGGCATATTTCAGGCGCTTATGCCGACGATCGGCTTCTACATCATCCCCGGCCTATGTAAGGTTTTCGGCGACGGCGTGGAGGTCTTCATCCGCTCTATCGACCATTGGGTCGCGTTCATCCTGCTCGCGTTCATCGGCGGCAAGATGATATTCGAGGCGATAAAAAACGAGGAGGAGGAAGCCGGGGAGGATCCGTTCCGCCTTTCAAATATCCTCGTTCTCGCGGTCGCCACGAGCATCGACGCGCTTGCAACCGGCATAGTTTTCTGCTCGTTTGATTTTTCAACCGAAAAGCTCATCTTTTCGGTCGTCACGATTGGCGTAATCACCTTTGCGCTCTCGCTCTTCGGCGTGCTAACGGGCAAGAAGCTCGGCGAACGCTTTAAACGCGGCGCGGTGCTCGCGGGCGGCGTGGTGCTGGTGCTTATCGGGCTGAAGATACTAATTGAGCATCTTATTGCGGGATAACTTTGATTAGTGAATAATGAATAGTTGTGGTTGAAATCCCTGTGGAATTTCTGAGGATATTATGGGTAATGCTCTTCTCAAAGCCTTCTGCTTGAGGGGAAGGTGGCTGAGGCGGAGCAAGAATTCCCCCGCGGCGAGCGGCGGCGCTTGAATAAAATATGCTTTGAGGTGAAATATGAATAATGAAAAAATAAAGGTCCTTCTTGCCGAGATATCGGCGCGTATGCAGAATAAGCCCATCGAGACCGAGCGGCTCTATCTAAGGCGCTTTTGCGAGGGGGATTTTGCGGATTATTACGAATACATGAGCCAAAAGGAGCTTTGCAGGCTCTGCGGGCAGTACCCTGCCGAAAACGAGGAGGAGACGCGCTCGTGGTTTGAAGCGCAGCAGCTCGTTCAATCGAACCGCTTTGCGATAGTTTATAAGGAAAACAATAAGGTCATCGGCTTCTTCACGCTCGGCGTGTACCCCTTTTTGGAGAAGGATGCTTCACTAAAGGATATGCGCGGCGTTTCGCTCTCGCTCGGCATAAATGAAAAGTACCAGCGGCGCGGGCTTATTAGCGAGCTTTACCCCAAGGCCATCGCGTATCTTTTCGAGAATTGCGAGCTCGATTACGTGAACAGCGGCTATTTTGAGTTCAATATCGGCTCGAAGCGCATCCAGGAAAAGGCGGGAATGAAGCCCTATATGGATCATGTTTTCGAGTTCGACGGCGTGGAAATAAACACCAAGGAAATGATAATCTTTCGCGGCGACTGGCTCGAAAAGAGGAACGCCGAGCGGCGAAAGCTTCTTAATGCGCTGTATGAGCCGCTGCAGCGCAGGGCCGATATGCTGCACGGAATCATTAAGAAGGAAAGGCTCGGCTTAGAGATAAGGCGCGGCTTTTTTGGCGGGCATTACCGCAAAAACGAGCGCGGCGAGTACGCGTTGGACTACTACCCCATACCCGAGATAGAGCTGCGCAGGCTCTGCGATATCGAGGTCGGCTTTTTTGAAACAGGCATAACGGCAAAGCTTGAAAAGACGCGCCTTGCGGACTTTGACGCAGCGAAGCTTGCGCCGTATCGCTTTGAGGTTACGGGCGTTGAGGAATGGCAGATCGATCTCGGCGATCAAAACGATTTTGCCGCCGTGATAGAAAACGCCGAAGACAGCCCCGAAACCGAGCTCTTCTTTTGCTTTTCGCTCGATGCTGAAGCGAGCGGCGACGAGGTCGTTGAGCTTGTAAGGCGCATCAAGGAGAACGGGTTTTATTACTGATTAAGCCGCTTTCGGATATATAAAAGCGGCGGGCATCATCCCCGATGCTTCATTTTGATAAGGTATTCCGAAGTATCGTCCACAAACTGTTTTTCAACGGTCGGATAGAAGCCGTTCCTCTTGTAGAAGCGAATGGCTTTTTTGTTTTTCTCAAGCACCAAAAGCTCGTTTGCGCAGAGCTCTTTCACCGCAAAAGCGAGCAGGGCTTCGCCTATCCCGCCGCGCTGAAAAACGGGCTCCACGAACAGCTTTTCGATATGCTCCCCCTTCACGCGGATAAAGCCCTTCACAACGCCGTCGTCATACACGAAGGCGCGCTCGAGCATGGCTTCATCGGCCTCATACTCCGCCATCAGCGCGGGAACCGAAAGCTCCTTGAAAAAGTATTCGTCGCTTTTGAATATCGGATAAAAGTTCAGCCGATAGTTGAACAGCTCTATCTCCGCAAGGCGGAATGCGTCGGTTTTTTCGGCGCTTCTGATATTATCCGTTTTAATACTCATAAATCGCTTTCCTTTCGGGTTTCCGTGTTCAGTATACATGAAGCACGCTTATTTGGCAATAGTGCTGTTGCTAAATATCAGAATTATGTTATAATTATGATGAGGATATTTCGGTCGTATCCTCAAATAAGTATCAAAGAGGTATTGATTATGGAAAAAACAACGATCGGTGTTCAATGCGATCACGCTTCGGAATTCACAGATTATCGTGACAACACCTATGATATTGTTTCAACGGTCGCATATCTGAGCGGCATTCGCAAAAGCATATTTGAAAACGAGCACATATCGCTCGATATACAGTATTATAAAAAACTTGAAAATGATAAAAACGCGCGCATAGTCCGACATCTTTGTATAGTAAGAACATACATTATGCGTAATTTTGGAAAAATAAACCACGCATTCAAAACAGAGTTATGCAGCATTCGTTCGCTTCCCGAATTTATACCCGATGAGAGTATGATGCAGCTTGCTGCGGACAGAGTTGATTTTGTTAAGAAAACCAGCGTTGTTTTATCAAATCATTTGGTTGAGATAAATCGCCTTATTAAAGACAGGGTAAATAATTGCAGAAGCCTTTTTCCGATATGGATAAACTGGGATTACATTGCAAAGCTGTTCATAATGCCCGACGGATTAAATGATAATGCGGTAATGCAAAGTATCGAACTTTACAGAAGCAATTTCAGCCTTTATCCGTATCAAATGTATATAAACTGGAAGCCGGAAGACTGTGGAAACATTCTGAATTCGGATAAAAAGTTTCTAACGCTGCTGTATAAATGGAACAACGACCGTTTTGCAGCGCATAGCATGGTATCAAATGCCAGCGAATTTGTAAAAACGAATATTTACAACTTTATCGGTGAGAGCGGGAAAACAGTGCTTGTCGTCGATTGCGAAAACTCCGATCCGTTCAGTCTATGCGCGGTGTTCAAAAACATGGAGCAGGAATATCTAAACAAGATTTCTGGTATAATTCTTTTTGATGACGTGCATGCATCAACAGCATGGGAGCTGTTGGGGCGATATGCAGGTGTTGAGGTCGAACATCTGACCATTGAACGGCTCAAATCGAATAAATCCCTTGTTGACCAAAGCCTTATCGCCCGTGTGTTCCGCGAACACTATACTAATCAGGTCGATTCGTTCGTTATAGTGTCGAGTGATTCCGATTATTGGGCGTTGATATCCAATCTTCCCGAAGCGAAGTTCCTTGTGATGCTTGAACGCGCAAAGTGCAGCGCCGCTCTGCGGCAAGCGCTGGTAGAGCACAGAATATTTTACTGCTATATTGATGACTTTAACGGCGGCAGCGGTGATGAGATAAAGCTTGCAGCGCTGTTTGCCCAAATGCGCAGCTATGTTGAAAAAGCTATCCACATGAATGTAAATACTATGCTCGATGAAGCCATCCGCAGCACACGGGTTACTATGCTGCCGGATGAAAAGAGCAGGTTTTATGAGAAATATATTAAAAACATGAAATTTGTTATCACTGAAAATGGCGATGTAAAGGTGGAATTCGGACGCAAATAGCAAGTATGGCTAAGCAGCGGGAACGACCCGCTGCTTTTTTTTGCATCGCTCTTTTACGATGCATCGTCCTCCACGCACGAGAGCAGCATGTTCACCGCGTTCTGCGCCATAAGGAACATGGCCTCCTCCTCGGCGTGCTTCTTGGTTATCACCATTGAAACGCTCGTGCCGCCGAGCATGCTCGCGCCCTCGATGCGGCGGATATTTTCAAACAGCTTTGCGCCGTCTATCGGGGCTTTTTCGCTGAAGGTGAGCCTCGCCTCGCCCTTTTTGACCGTGAAGCTCAATATGCCGAGCCTTGAGGCGCGGGATTTATACAGCGCGATATCGAGAAGGTTCTGAACGCATTTGGGGATATCGCCGTAGCGGTCGATGAGCTCGTCCTGCACGTCGCGGAAGGAGTCGATATCGGTTATCGCCGCGATATGCTTATACATCTCCATCCTTCCCGTTTCGCGCGCGATGTATTTCTTCGGGATATTCGCGTCTATCGGCACCTCCATCACGGTGTCGAAGGTTGGCGTTATCCTCTCGCCCCTCGCCTCGCGCACTGCGATATCGATGAGCTTGCAGTAGAGGTCGTAGCCGACCTGCGCCATGTGCCCGTGCTGCTCCGCGCCGAGGATATCGCCCGCGCCACGTATCTCAAGGTCGCGCATCGCGATGCGGAAGCCCGCGCCGAACTGCGTGAATTCGCGTATCGCGGAGAGCCTTTTATCCGCAATCTCCGACAGCACCTTATCCTGCTTAAACGTCAGATACGCGTACCCGAGGCGCTGACCCCTGCCGACCCTGCCTCGAAGCTGATAGAGCTGGGAAAGACCCATGCAGTCCGCGTCCACAACTATCATCGTGTTCACGTTCGAGATATCAAGGCCGCTCTCGATTATCGTTGAGCAAACGAGCACGTCGAACTTGGCCTCCAAAAAGTCGAGCATCGTGTTTTCAAGCTGGCGCTCGCTCATCTGCCCGTGCGCGTAGTTGAACCTCGCTTCGGGAACCAGCTCCGACAGCTTGCCCGTGAAGGTTTCCATATTTTTAACGTTGTTGTAAACGATATAGACCTGCCCGCCGCGCCCTATCTCCTTGAGTATCGCCTCGCGAATGATGGACTCGGAGTACTCGAGCACGTAGGTCTGAACGGGGTACCTTGCCTCGGGCGGGGTCTCGATAACGCTCATATCGCGGATGCCGCTCATGCTCATGTGCAATGTTCTCGGTATCGGCGTTGCGGAGAGGGTTAAAACATCCACATTGCGCTTGAGCTCCTTTATCTGCTCCTTGTGGTTGACGCCGAAGCGTTGCTCCTCGTCGATTATAAGAAGCCCGAGATCCTTGAACACAACGTCCTTTGAGAGCAGGGCATGGGTTCCCACGAGCACGTCCACCGCGCCCTCCTTGAGTTGCTTTTTAACCTCGCGCACCTCCTTGGCGGTGCGGAAGCGCGAAAGAAGCTCGACCTTTATCGGGAAGCCCTCGTAGCGTGAGCTAAGCGTGTTGAAATGCTGTTGCGCAAGTATCGTAGTCGGAACGAGCACGGCGCATTGCTTGCCGTCCATCGCGCATTTGAACGCCGCGCGGAGGGCGACCTCGGTCTTGCCGTAGCCCACGTCGCCGCAGAGAAGGCGATCCATTATGCGCTCGGACTCCATATCCTTCTTTATCTCCTCGATGGAGCGGAGCTGGTCGGGCGTTTCCCTGTACGGGAAGCTGAGCTCGAGCCGCTGCTGCCAATCCGTATCGGGCGAGAACGCAAAGCCCTTCCTGCGCGCCCTGTCGCCGTAGAGCTTAACAAGGTCGAAGGCAAGCTTTTTAACGCTCGCGCTCGTTCTGGCAACGGTCTTCTGCCATTCGCCCGAGCCAAGGCGCGAAAGCTTCTGCTTTTCAACGTCGCCGCCGACGTATTTTGCAACGCGGTCGAGCTGATCGGTGGGAATGAAGAGCTTGTCGCCGCCCTGATAGGCAAGCTCGATATAGTCGCGGGTCTTGCCGTCCACAACGAGCGTATTCACGCCCGTGAATCTGCCTATGCCGTGCGCCTCGTGAACGATGAGGTCGCCGACCTCGAGCTCGCCCATGTCCAGCGCGTGCTTTTTCTTCGCCTTCGGGGTGTCGCGGCGCACTCCCGCGCCGAAGAGCTCGTATTCCGAAACCACGGCAAGGCCGAGCGCCGTGTATTCAAAGCCGCGCGGCAGGCTCTTTTCAACTATCAGCACCTCGCGGGGAAGCGCATTGCGGGAGAGGTTTTCGACCACCGCCGCTTCAACGCCCATATCAAGGAGCATATCCTGCGTGCGCTTTGCGTGCTCGCCCGCATAGACGAGCACCGAAAAACCCTTCTTTTTCCAAATATTTATATCGTCCGCAAGCGCGTTGTCGCCCGGGATATAGCGCGGTATCGGGCGCGTGTCGAACTTAACGAGCGCCTTGCTTCTTATATGCGGAAAGCTCCTTGTGAGCGCGAAGAGCATCGCCGTTCTGCCCCTGTCGAGCATCGAGAAAACGCGGCTCGGCGTGAAGATCAGCTCGGCCTGCTTTTCATGCCCCTCGCCGTTTTTGAGGATGCTTCCAAGCCCGTCCATAAACTGCGTGAAGGCAAACCTCGCGCTCTCCTCCACCCTCGCGGGCTCATCCATCAGCATCAGCGCGTCCGCTTTGAAATAGTCAAGAAGCGTTATCTCATCGCTCTCGAAAACGGGAAGCAGCGTCAGCGCGTTTTTCGGCGTGCCTCCCGCGCGCAAAACCTCCGTTTCCTCGGTGTAATGAGGCTTATTGCGGAGCGCCGCGATACCCTTTTGGCGCATATTGCGGTCGAGCGGAAGCTCCGTCGCAGGGGGAACCGAGACCCTATCCGCATTCTCTATCGAGCGCTGAGTTATCGGGTCGAAGAAGCGCATAGTGTCTATCTCGTCGCCAAAAAACTCGACGCGAACGGGGTTTTCCGCGGTAACGGGGAATATGTCGATATAGCCGCCGCGACGTGCTATCTGCCCGCGCCCTTCGCAGACCTCCTCGCGAACATAGCCCGCGTCGAGGAATTTCTTTAAAAGCGAATCGGGCGAAACCTCCATGCCGACGCTCATGGTGTGGGAGCAGGAGAGTATGCGCTCGCTTGAAACGAGCCTCTGCATGACCGCCTCTATCGGCGCGATAACGAGCAGATTTTCGCCCAAGGCAAGGCGCGACAAAACGTTCAACCGCCTGAATTCAAGCTCCCGGGACTGAACGTAGCTCCTGGCGTTCAAGGGCATCTCGCGGATCGGAAACAGAAGCGCACCCTTATGATAGCCGCTTATCTCCTCATAAAGCCTTCCGGCCGCCTGCGCGGACGGGGCGATGACGAGGGTTTGAGCGCCAAGCCTTGAATAGAGCGCAGCCGCCATGTTCGGCCTGTGCGCCTCGCCGAGCCCGAAAACGCTCACGGGGCCGCGCCCTTTTTCGAGCGCCTCCGTAAGATTTAAGTATTCCTCCGATCTTTCGAGCGCGCGGAAAAGCGGTTCAAAGCCCGTTTGAACCGCGGTATTCGACGTATTCTCTTTTCGTTTGTTTTCCTGCATTTTATAGGTCGGTCAGCTTAACGGTTAAGAGTGCGCTCTTTCCCTCCGCCGTGAAAACGAGGTGATCCGCCTCATCCGCCTCGGCAAAGCGCGCGTCGCCGCTGTCTATCGAATAAACGAGCGCGAACTCGCCCTTATCAAGCGGAAGCACGACCTTTTCGCCGCCCTCCACAAATCTCATATCGCCGTCGAGCGCGCCGAGCTTCATCATAAGGTTCAGATCGCGCGCTTTCCCCTCGCAATGCGTGGGGATGCCGCCGTCGAAAAAATGCACCGTGTCGAGCGGCAGTACCCGCTTTTTTATCTCGCCGCAATGGAGCGAATGCGAAAGAAGCATCTCGCCATCAAGCGACGCTATAACGCGGAAAAAGCCGTCGAGCTGCGTGAAATCCGAGCTTTCAAGCTCAACGCTCGCGGTGCTTATCCTGAAAAGGAAATCCCGCGCGGCATAGCTCGCGCCCTCGGGGTAGATCATTATTTCGGTTGTTGTGCCGCCGCTCCAGCTTGAAGTCGGCATGGTCTCTTTCTTGATCTCTGTGATCTTAAGCATAGCTTTTCTCCTCTTCTTTGGGTTTATATTAAGGCCGCCCGGCCAAGCTTTTGCAGTAATATTTTCACTGCTTATTACAAAAAGGCAGGGGATGAACGCCAACAGCCCGAACGCCCGCGGGGAAGTCCCATCGCGGCATTCGGGTCAAGTCCGTATCGATTTGCTTCATTCTACACTAAACCGATCAAAAATTCAAGCTTTGCGGCAAAATTTGCGCATTTCGCTCCATATTCGCCGTTTCCTGTAAAAAAGCGGGGGCTCCTTGGACGGATTCGCCCTTGAAGCCCCAGCGTGTTCGTTTTTTCGGTTTGTTCTCTTATCCTATCTTCTCAAGAAGCAGCTCCACGGCCTTCTTCATCTGGATATCCCTTTCCTTCATATCGCGGCGGATGAAATAGACATCGTACTGCTCGAGCTCCTCGTCCTGCGCAAGCTCGATATCGGGCGCAACGCCCTTTTCGTGGATCATCTCGCCGCTCGGGGTCAAATAAACGTCGGTGGTGAGCTTGAGATAGCCCTCGCCCGGGAGCACCTCCCAGGTGGTCTGAACTATGCCCTTGCCGTAGGTGTTGGTGCCGATGAGCGTGCCGGCCTTATTATCCTGAACGGCGGAGGCGAAGATCTCGCTTGCCGACGCGGAATAGCCGTTTATCAGCACGGCGTAGGGCACCTCGAGGCTCTTTTCATTCGTGGACTTATACACCTTGGGCGGGTCAACGAGCTTGCCCTCGAGCGTGGTGATGGTGCATTCGGGCAGGATGCGGTCGCAGATATCGACGACCGTGGTGAGGTCGCCGCCGGGGTTGTCGCGAATGTCGAAAACGAACGCCTTCGCGCCGCTTTCAAGCATCTCGGTCACGGCCTTGTCGAATTCCTCGGCCGCCTTTCCGGTGAAGGAGTCGATGCGGATATAGCCGATGCCGTTCTCGATCGGCTCAGTGTAGATCCTTTTAACGTACACGTCGCCGCGGGTAACGGGGATGGTCAACGGCTCGTTTCCGCGAACCACCGTCAGAGTAACGGTGCTTCCGTCCTCGCCCGCGATAAGGTCGATCGCCTTGCCCGCTTCCATATCGAGCACCGATACGCCGTCCACCTCGATAATGACGTCGCCGTCCTTAACGCCCGCTTCGGCGGCGGGGCAGTCGTCGTAGGCGCGTTCAACGAAGATGCCCTTGCCCTCCTCCTTGTAGACCTGGATGCCGATGCCCTTGTAGTTGCCGTTCATCGAGTTCTGGAAATCGTCGAACTCGTCTATCGTGAAGTATTCGGCGTACGGGTCGCCGACCTTTTTAACAAGCTCATGCGCCGCGGAGCGCAGAAGCTCCTTGGATGCGGGCGCCTTGTCGGAGAAATAATAATAGTCATTGATATCGCCAAGAAGCTGCGAGATAAGCGTCGCGTCGGTATCGCCGCCGCGCTCGGTTATGCCGTATTTGCCCAGACCCGAGAGAAGCGCGCCAACGACCACGACCGCCGATAAAAGCGCGCTCAAAAGCATCAGCACGAACACCTGCCATGCCTTGATGCCGCCGTTTCTTTCGTTGTATTCCATAGTGAATCTCCTTTCTTCAGCGCGCCCATATAAAGCCGCTTTTCGGAGGAAAGCCCGATTGAAATCCCCCCGAATATTCATTATTCACCGATAAACCCCGTTATTCCTCATCCTCCGCGTGCTTACAGCCGCGGCATTCCTCGGCATAGCCGCCCGTTTTGAGGAGCTTCGCGGGGTCGCCTTCACCCGCGAAAACGCCGCCCGTCATGCGCGGGGGAAGCTTCATCCTATCCCACATGCCGTATTTATGCGTGTCCACGACCGCCTTCATAAGCTTCGTTTCCACGTCCGGCACGATATGGCGGAATTCCTGCAATAACAGGCGCATATCCTCGCGCTTGGTCTTGCCCGCAACGGGGCAGTTGGCTGGGATAACGGGCAGCTCGAGCCGCTTCGCCGCCGCCCTTGCATCCTTCTCGGGGAAGAAAACGAGCGGGCGGATGATCGTTACGCCGCTTCTGCCGAGATACGTTATCGGCGCAAAGGTATTGAGCCGCGCCTCGAAAAAGAGGCTCAAAAGGAAGGTTTCAAGCACGTCCTCGCGGTTATGCCCGAGCGCAACGAGGTTGCAGCCCTTGCTTTTCGCAATATCGTTCAGCGCGCCGCGCCGCATCTTGGCGCACATCGCGCAGGGACTCTTTTCCTTGCGGATATTGAAAACCACGTCGCCAATGTCGGTCGGCCGCACCTCAAAATCGATGCCTATCTTCTCCGCGAACCGCTCTATGCCGCTCGTGTCCTGCTTAACAAGCCCAAGATCGAGCATGACCGCGCAAACATCGTATTTCTTCTTTGAAAACATCTGGTACAGCTTGAGTCCGTACATCAAAACCAAGCTGTCCTTGCCGCCGCTGACGCCGACGCAGATCTTGTCGCCGTCCTGTATCATTCCGTAGCGCTCGTCGGCGCGGCGGATGCATCCGAGTACCTGTTTCATCTTCTTTTTTCTCCGTTTCGATATGATTTGGGATTAGTGAATAGTGAATAATGAATAGTGAATAGTTCAGGATGAAATTCCTTGCGGAATTTCTTTTCATTCAAAGCCCTTCCCGATCACTTCGCGGCAAAAACAAATGCTCTTTGGCTTTGCCGCAATTCACTATTCACTACCGAGCAGCCTGCGTTCTCACACCCTTTTTCACCCAGTCCTTTTTCACCGAACGGTC
>JAFZJT010000176.1 GCA_017553815.1 Clostridia bacterium | reverse complement strand
AGTCGGGCAACCAGATAGTTGCCGCGGATCTCGACGCCGCCGTTACGGTGCGCAAGGAAGTCGATAAGGAGTTCTATGACGCGGCTTCGCTGTATTTCAAATGATCCCGTTCTTTAAATATCTTATCAAATCATACGGCTTTTGTGCTTTGGCTCAGAAGCCGTTTTGAGCTATTTACACATAATAGAACAAGAGGTCAAACCCTATGAAAAGAAAAAGCCTACTGTCACTTATCATTATCATCATGCTACTGCTTTCAAGCTGCAATATGAACACTGAGAACACGGCAAATTAGGATGGCTATAAAGGCATCTCCGTTGCCTCTCCCGAATGGGTCGGCAAGCTTGATGCGGCGCATAGACTCAAACACCGCCGTTATTATCGATACCTATGAAACGCTTTCCGAAGGTGCCGCTGACCCGACAGCACTTGGTCTCAGGAAAGATAAGGCTTGATAACTATCGGTGACTTTATCACATTTATGCCTTGAATGATCCCTTTTATTGGTGTATAATAAGTTCAAGCAATTCGGGTAGGTTTTGCTTAAGAAAATATTTCCCGAAAGGAGAGGCGATTATGAAGTACGTTTGCAATGTCTGCGGCTGGGTCTATGATGAGGACGAGGCCGGAACCAACTGGGAGGATCTTCCCGAGGATTTCGTATGTGAGCTCTGCGGCGTTGGCAAGGAGGATTTCAGCCCCGCCGAATAAAGCTTAAAGGCCAAACGACCGACGGCAAACACCCGTCGGTCGTTTTTGTATGCGATTATCAATCGTAGAAGTCATCAATTGCACCCATGTTTGAATTTCTCGGCCTCGGAAAGCATCTCGGATGCATAGCTCAGCGCAGAATCTTTACCCGAGGAAGCACCCATGATGCGCGCAAGCTCATTGCGTCTTTCAGCTTCACTAAGCGAGTGGAGCGTAGTTTGCGTCCTTTCACCGTCGTTATGCTTCTCAACGAGCAGATGGCAGTCCGCAAACGCTGCGATCTGCGGAAGATGGGTGACGGAAAGCACCTGTTTCTCCCTTGAAACGAGGCTCAGCCTCTCCCCCACCTTTACGGCAGTCAGACCGCTTATGCCCGTGTCGACTTCATCGAAGATGAGCGTTGATGCGCCGTCGATTCCCGCGCACACGGTCTTTATCGCAAGCATTATCCTCGAAAGCTCGCCGCCTGAGGCGACCTTTGAAAGAGACTTGAGCGGCTCGCCGCCGTTGGCTGAGAGCAGAAATTCAACGCTGTCGCTTCCGTTTGGGCGGAGTTCTCCGTCGGTATCTATCGCGATATCGAATATCGCTCGCTCCATTCCGAGCACGTGCAGCTCGTTATTGACGCCTGTTTTAAGCTTTTCTGCGGCTTTACGGCGGAGTGACGAGAGCTTTTCAGCCGCCTGCGCGTAAGCTTTTTCAAGCTTTTCGCGCTCGATGCTGAGTTTGGCGCGCAATTCTTCTGCTCCTGTCAATTCATCGAGCTCATTTCGCGCGCAGCTTCTGAATTCGAGCACGGCTTCGATGCTGCCGCCGTATTTTCTTTTCAATGAATTAAGAAGATCGAGCCTGTTTTCAAGCTCGTTCAGCCGCTCGGGCGAATACTCGTATGAAAGCTGCATATCGCGGAGTTGATATGAGGCGTCCTCAAGCTCATAGAAGGCGCTTTCAAGCCTTTGATGGAGCTCGCCGTACTGGGTTGAAAGATCGGCAATCGATGCTATCGAGCGCACCGCCGAACGCAAAGCTGAAAGCGCTCCGCCATCCCCCGAAAGCTGCTCCGAGCCTTGGGAGAGATAAGAGTTTATCCGCTCGGCGTTTGAAAGGAGCCTGAGTTCCTCCTCGATCTCCGCTTCCTCATCCTGCCTCGGGTGCGCGGCGTCTATCTCGTTTATCTGATAGCCGAGGATATCGATCCTCCGCTCCCTCTCGGATTCGGAAACGAAGCCCGCGTTCAATCTGTTTTCAACAGACCTGTATTCGGTGTGGATGCGTCTTACCTCGGCAAGCGCCGCAGTTATTTCAGCTGCGCCGAAGGCGTCAAGTATTCCTATATGGCGCTTGGGCTCAAGAAGGGACTGATGCTCGTGCTGACCGTGAACGTCCACAAGCCTTGAGGTTATCGAGCGAAGAGCGTTTAATGTCACTATTTCGCCGTTGACCCTGCAGAGGCTCTTGCCCGCGGCGGTTATCTCGCGAACGATTATAAGCTCGCCTTCGGAGATGTCTATTCCGAGCTCATCGAGCTGCGAAAACAGGTCGTTTTCATCGGTCGGATCGGCTTCAAGGGAGGAAATATCAAAGAAGCCCTCGACCCTCGCCTTCTGGCAGTCGGTGGAGATGAGCTCCTTGCTGCCCCGCTCGCCAAGGATCAGATTCACGCTGTCGATAATTATGGATTTACCCGCGCCCGTTTCGCCGGTGAGCACGTTGAAGCCCGGGCTCAATTCAACATCGAGTCTGTTTATCAGCGCGATATTATTGATAATCAGTCTTGAAAGCATTGGTCCTCCGAAGCTATGCGAGCTTTTCCCTAATCAGCTTGAAGATATTTCTTTCGCCGATGCGAACGAAGCCTATCCGATGCTCCGCTTTTTGAATTCCGAGCACCGAGCCGCTCTCAAGAAGCATGAGCTGAGCGCCGTCCGAATGAAGAACGCAGTCGCTGTGCGCGATCACGGTTATAGTTGAATCAAAGGAAGCAACGACCGGGCGAACGGTGAGCGAGTGCGGGCATATCGGGGTAACGAGGATAACGTCGTGATTGGGGGCGACTATTGGCCCGCCTGCGGATATCGAATAGCCCGTGGATCCTGTGGTGGATGAAACTATGACGCCGTCCGCATGAACCATGCCCATGCTAAAGCCGTCTATGAGCACCTCAAGATGCGCAACCGATGAAAAGCCCTGCTTGGCGATCATAAAATCGTTCAGGCAAACGAAGTGTTCACCCTCGCCAAGCTCAGCCTTCAGCATCGCGGCATGCTCAATGCGGTATTCGCCCGAAATGAAGCTGCTGAGCGCTTGCTTGAAGCCGTCTATATCGGTTTCGCTGAAAAAGCCTATCTTTCCGTAGTTTATACCCAATATGGGCGCGTTTACCTCGATGCCGTTATTGACGGCGGATGAAACGGCACGAAGCACCGTCCCGTCCCCCCCTATCACTACAACAAGCAGCGGCGGAGCTTCAAAGCATTTGAAAAACAGCTCCGCGGGGTCATAAAATGAATGCGCCGTGCATTTTGATTCTTCAACAATCGCGCAGACCTTTTTAAGCACCTCTTCGGAGCCCTGCTTGGTTGGATTTGCGATCAAATAAACTTTATTGTTCATTAAGCCTCCGTATCGGCCAAATCGACGGTCAATTATGATGTTCGTTATGCGCGGCTTCAACTACGCTCGCCGCAACTTCCCCGATGCTCGCTTCGTCGATCGTATCGGATTTCGCGTCATCGTTCAAAGCGTATGGCGGTTTAACAAGATACAGCAGAAACTCTATATTGCCCTTTGGTCCGGTGATCGGTGAATAATCGACAGCCTTTATCAGGAATCCGGTTTGAAGCGCGAACAGCGCCGCATTCTCAAGCACGTCAAGATGGGTCGAGCGTTCTCTCACAACGCCGTTTTTGCCGATCCTATCGCGCCCCGCTTCAAACTGCGGCTTTACGAGAATGACCGCTTCGCCGCCGCACTCAAGCACTTCAAACATGCGCGGAAGTATGAGCTTTATTGAGATGAACGAAACGTCACAAGAAGCAAAGCTCGGCGCCTCATCGAACCAAGCGCTCTCCATGAGCCTTGCGTTGTGCCGCTCCATGCAGACAACGCGCTCATCGGTTCTGAGCTTCCAATCGAGCTGTCCGTAGCCAACGTCCACGGCGTAGACCTTCTTTGCGCCGTGCATCAGCATGCAGTCGGTGAAGCCGCCCGTTGATGCACCAACGTCAAGGCAAATCCTTTCGGAAAGGTCGATAGCATAGTTCTTAACGGCCTTTTCGAGCTTTAGCCCTCCCCTGCTTACGAACGGGATCGGATCCTCCTTTACGGTCAGAATCTGCCCATCCTTCACGGGATCGCTCGGCTTTGATACACGAACGCCGTCAACAAATACGACGCCCTCCATGATAAGCGCCTTGGCGCGCTCGCGGCTCTTAGCGAGTCCGAGTTCCACAAGTCTGTTGTCCGCTCTTTCCGCCAATTCAGTTCCCCCGATTATTCATGCATTCTATGACCGTGCTTTTGATCTGCTCGGGTAAAAGACCACATTCTTCGTCCTGCTGATTCGGGCTTGCCACACTGATCGGATAGCTCGGGATACCAAGCGTTTTAACACGGATCCCGCCCTTTTCGCACGCAAGCCTTGAAAGCTGTGCTCCGAAACCCGTGTCGCGGCTGCCGTCCTCAACTGTTATTATAACCTCTGCGCCGCTGAGAAGCTCAAGATGCTCCCCGATTATAGGAGAGATGAGCCTTGCATTGACAAGGCCAACATCCAGCCCCTCACAAGCTTTAAAAGCATTCTCAAGGAGTCTTCCCGTTGCAACAACGGTAACGGGGCGAATCTTCGACAATATCTGCCAAGACTCCATATCTGCTGTTTCATCGAGCTCATTTGAAGGCAGAAGCCCGCGAGAGTATCGAATGCCACAGGGTTCATTCAGCGTCAGCGCGTGGCGCAGCATCGCGGTAAGCTCCTGCTGAGATGAGGGCGAAAACAGCTTGAAACCGCCGGGAAGGGTCGTTAAATACGCGATATCGTAAACGCCTTGATGAGTTTCGCCATCCGCACCGACAAGGCCTGCCCTGTCTATCCCGAAGATTACCGACAGCTTTTGCAGGCATACGTCGTGCAGAAGCTGATCATAGGAGCGCTGAAGGAATGTCGAATAAACAGCAAAAATCGGTTTCATGCCGCCCATAGCCATACCTGCCGCCATAGTCACGGCATGCTGCTCGGCGATGCCTACGTCAAAGAATCGATTCGGAAACCGCTTTGCAAAGGCTGAAAGGCCGGTTCCCGAGGGCATCGCTGCGGTTATGGCTGCGATCCGAGCATCCTTTTCGGCAAGGCGGCAAAGCTCCTCGGCAAACACCTTGGAGTTGTTGTTTGACGAAGCGCTTTCTCCCGTTTCTTCGTCGAATGCGCCTATTCCGTGGAATCGCTCGGGATCCTTTTCTGCTGGCGCATATCCCTTGCCCTTTTCGGTGATAACGTGAATAAGCACGGGCTTGTCCGTCATATTGTTCTTGGCATGCTCGAGAATGGAGCAGAGCTCGGTTATATCATGCCCGTCAAACGGTCCGACGTAGGTGTAGCCGAGCTCCTCAAAGAGCACGTTCGGAAGTATGAAATACTTGATCCTGTTTTTAAAGCGTTCGACCCTTTTGCTTAAACGTCCGCCAACCTTCGGCACCTTTTTGAGGTTGCCCGAAAGCCTGCGTTTGAAGCGCTTATAGCCCTTGCTCGTTCTAAGACCCGAAAGATGCGCGCTGAGACCGCCGACGTTGCCGGAGATGCTCATTCGGTTGTCGTTCAAAATTACTATGAACGGAAGTTCCGATTCTCCAGCGTCGTCAAGCGCCTCATAGGCAAGGCCGCCCGTCATTGCGCCGTCGCCGACAACGGCTACAACGCGGCTTTTCTTATCGCCGCGCAGACGAAGTGCGCGAAGCATCCCAAGACCCGCCGATATGGCCGTGCTGGAGTGCCCAACATTGAAAGCGTCATATTCGCTTTCGCTCGTTTTTGGGAAGCCCGAGATGCCGTCCTTGGTGCGAAGAGTTGTGAATTCCTCGGCTCTTCCCGTTAGGAGCTTATGCGGATAGCACTGATGCCCGACGTCGAAAACAAGCCTGTCCTTTTTAAAATCAAAGCAGAGGTGCAGTGCGATTGTCAGTTCAACTATGCCGAGGTTTGAAGCAAGATGTCCGCCGTTCTTTGCAACAGTGGAGATCATGTATGCGCGGATCTCATCGGCAAGCGACTGAAGCTCCGCTTTATTGAGTTTTTTCAGATCGTTCGGAGCTTTGATGCTTTTAAGAAGCTCCAGATCAGAATAAGTAACCATAGATCAATACTTTCTCTCTAACATCAAGCGAACGGTCGTTGAAAGATATTCGGTATCGTTATCAAAAGCGAGAGAGAGTATCTTCTCAGCATCCTTCGCTGTCATTTTTGCGATCTCACGCGCCTTTTCAACGCCGTAGAGCGTTATATAGGTCAGCTTTTGACTCTCGGCGTCCTTGCCGATGGTCTTGCCGACGAGCGATTGATCACCCTCATAGTCGAGGATATCGTCGGTTATTTGGAAGAGAAGCCCCATCTTCTCCGAATACTTTTCAAGTGCGTCAAGCGAAGCTTCATCCGCATCGGCGCTGTACGCTCCGGCGAGTACGGCGGCAGTCAGCATATCGGCGGTTTTATGGGTATGGATATACCGAAGCTCCGCTTCATCAACAGCGGCACCGTTTTCGGCCTCAAGATCCCTCGCCTGACCCGCCACCATGCCGCAAACGCCCGCTCTGCGAGCTATCTCATGCACGGCGTTATAATATGCGGGACAGTTGAACTCAAGCCCTTTTTTCAGCATATACTCGAAGGCGAACGTCAATAACCCATCGCCCGCAAGTACCGCCTGTCCCTCTCCGAAAACCTTATGGTTGGATGGTCTGCCCCTGCGCATGTCATCGTCGTCCATGCACGGAAGGTCGTCGTGGATGAGCGAATAGGTGTGGATCATCTCGATCCCGCAACCGAGCGTGAGAGCTTTCGAGCGATCGCCGCCGAGCATATCGCAAACTCCGAGCGCAAGGCATGGACGAAGACGCTTGCCTCCCGCCGAAACGCTGTATTTCATCGCGCTCATAAGAGGCTCGGGCGCGCCGCATGATGAAAGCGCGCGCTCAAGCTCAGATTCTATGATCTCTATGTATTCTCTGTTTTTTTCACCGATATCCATACTCGATCATTGCTCGCTCCGAGTTTCCTTGTCGCGCATCACCTTTGCGATCCTGCCGTCATATTCGGAGAGAAGCGCGCTGCAATGCTCCGAAAGCTGCGTGCCGCGCTCGAAAAGCGAGATCATCTCATCGAGCTGTACGCTGCCGGAACTCAGTTTGTTGACTATCGAATCGAGTTCAGCCGCCGCCTGTTCAAAGGTGAGGTCGAGCTTTTCGCCCGATCCGTTTTTTGCTTCATTTGCAGTTTCTTTAATCTTTGGCATATTCGTCTCCATTGTATCACATTTTCATTTTTTTATTGTTGATATCCACCTCGTCAACTGAAGCATACGCCGTTCCGTCCGAGAATTTGAGCGCAATAAGCTCGCCGCAATTGAGTTCTGACGCGCTGCCGACCGTTTGACCGTTTTTTCTTGAAACGATCGCATAGCCTCGCTTCAAAACGGAAAAAGGGCTGAGCGCTTCGAGACTCTTATCAAGGCCTTCAAGCCGTAAATATGCCGCGGTGATGCCCTCCGCCGTCTTTTGTTCAAGAAGCATATTTGAAGCGCTGAGCTTTGCGCGCTTCATATCGAGCAGCAGCGAGGGCTTTGCGAGCATCGAATCGGAATTGAGCAGCTTTATTCGCTGCTTCGCGGCGTTGAGCTGTGAAATCACGAGCTCGGATATGCGGCCGAGATTATCTCCGATCAAAGCGCGAAGAGATTCGAGCT